>JADZEM010000112.1 GCA_020850535.1 Chloroflexota bacterium | reverse complement strand
GTCGCTGCGCGACGGCCGTCGGGAACGGCCGGCACTGGTGCGACTGGCGCGTCGCGCAGCGACTGCAGGATGGTAGGCGGGGCTTTCAAGCCCCGACGCGGCGGCACGACGACATCAACATGCAATCCCCCTGGATGAAGGCCCACACATGGTGCATCCGCGTACGTCGCCCGGCTACACTCGCGTCAGCATCGGACTTCGGGCTGTGTGGGGCGGGTCATGCAGGATCGCGAACGCTCAGGTCGACCATCCGGCGGCGGTGCGCGTGGCGGCGCGGGCCGCCCGCCCGGCCGCCGGCCGATCTCGCCGCGCTCGCCACTTGAAGGCCGCCAGCTCTGGCGCATCGGCGACTGGGGCGGCGCCAGCGAACAGATCGGCAGGCAGTGGGAGCGGCTCGGTGCGCGGGCGCTGGAAGGGCTGATCGGCGTCGAACGGCTCGGCCCCGACGGTGCGCCGTACCTGCCGGTGCGCGCCATCGTCCTCCAGGCCGAGCCGGAGCTGGCCGCCCAGGTCCAGGCGAACGGCAAGACCCATGCTGATGCGATCCTCGTCGGCGCGCAGGGCGAGCGAAGCATCCTGGAGCCGGTCGACTTCAAGTGGACGCTGGAGACGGCGAATCCGCGACAGGTCGGTGCTGAGGTGCTTGCTGAGCTGCTCAACGAGCCGCCGCCGCTGCTGGCGACCCGCCTTGGCGAGGCGCTCGCCGGCACGCCTTCTCCCGAGCAGCCGGTCTACCACGACGGCATCTTCCTGGCGCCCGACCACGCCGAGAACCGCGCCCAGCTTGCGCCGCAGGGCCCGCTCGACGCCGAGTGGGCCGTGCTCTGCCAGGTCGATGCGACCGAGTTCTTCTCGCCACTGATCGGGTGGGATGTCGCGCTGGCGATGGCCCGCTCGGATTCGGCCTTCCTCGGGACTGTCGAGTCCAGCGAGCGCTACTACCGACTGGGAGCGGGCGTGCTCGGCGCGATCCGCCGACTCAGCTCCAGCGTCTTTGACGAGGCGTTGCCTGAGGTCGATGGCCCGGCTCGCCTCGCCGTGCTTCGCCGCGACCGACGCCTGACTACGACCGGCGAGGTCATCGCCTATTTCGACCGCGCGCTGACGGCTCGCTCCGAGGTCGTTGACCGCCTCAAGGACGTCGAGCGGGGAGCGTACCCCTACGGGCGATTCCGCGAGGATCTGGCAGCGCGCGGCGTCACGGTGGCAGGGAACCAGGATCGGCGGTGGTCCCGCGTGTACGGCTCGATCATGAAGGTGCTGGCCGCCGAGCTGCGGGCGCAGGGCCGGGAGCTGCGCGTGCCACACCGAACGGACCTTGACGTGCTGGCCTTGCTCGAAGCTGGGAAGGCCGGCTGGCTCGCTCGCGGCCGCGCGATGCTCGACGAGCGCCTGGCCAGTCGGCCGGATCCCGAACCGCCCGCCGAGCAGCCGCCCGGCGAGCAGCCGCCCGCGTCCGACGCCGCTACCGACTGACCTCAACCCGCCGGGTCCGCTCGAACAGCACGTTCTCGTGGTCCCAGACCCGGACCAGCAGGACGTACTGGCCGGCTTCGACGCCCGCGAGATCGAGCGTGAGGTTGTTGGTCGGGCCGTCAGCCAGGATGCGTGAATCGAGCAGCACCTGCACCCGCGTCACCGGAAACTCGGCTGCCACGAAGAGCGACGCTGTGCCCGTCCACGGCCCGTCCGGCGTGTCCACCGACCAGACACGCGGCGTCGTCGGCTGAAACGCCCCGTAGCTCAGGTAGGCGGCGATCAGCGGGTTGAGCGAGCTTGACGAAGCAGCCTGCGCCCGCTCCAGAAAGGCCCGTGGCGTACCGACTCGGTCACGGTGGGCGTCCACATGCTCGCGGAGCAGCCGCCAGAAGGCGGGATCGCCCAGCCGCTCGTGGAGCGCCTCCAGGAACCGCGCCCCGCGCCGATACACCACCCCAAAGTACGGCCCGTCCGATGGGAAGTCGTAGACGGTGCTGTCAACCGCGCCGCCGCTGCCGCCGGCAATCGTCCGTTCGTAGACGGCTGGCGCCAGGGCTGGTGCTTGCTCACGGTAGTAGGCGTAGGTGAGATAGGTCACGAACGCTTCGTCGAGCCAGGGATCCGCGATCTGGTCGTTGCCCACCAGCGAATAGAACCACTGGTGGAGCAGCTCGTGTAGGAACAGGCTGTCCAGGGCGCTGCCGGCCGGATCGGCGGGCAGACTGTAGCCGCGCGCCAGCACGATCAGGGTCGGGTACTCCAGGCCGCCGTAACTCGACGGAAGATCGGCGTCGGCGACGGTGAGCGTGGAGTACGGCAGCGGACCGAACTTGCCGGCGGCCCAGGTCAGCAAGTCCGCTCCCCGTGTGGCGTAGTAGGCGGCACGATCCTCGCCGAACGCCGCGACCTCGAGCGTGAGGTCTCCGACCTTCGCCCGGCGCACGGTGTACTCCGGCGAGATGGCGAGGGCGAAATCTCGGACCGATGCTCCGACGAAGCGGGAACGACGGCCGTCCTGCTCGACGCGCTCGCCCGTCGCCATGACGATGGCTGGCTCACTGGTCGTCACCGTCACGTCGAAGCCGGCCACCTCGCTGAAGGTGGCATCGCCCACGTCGATGAACGGCCGTCGGTCCCACTCTCCGCGATGCACGGTCAGCATCGGGAACCAGTACCCCATGGTGATGCCGCGCGGCGTCTTCGCCAGGCGGCCGGGCGTGTTCGGAATCTGCAAGCTGAAGGCCAGGTCGGCCTGGACCGTTGCGCCAGCGGCCAGCGGTTGGGGCAGTGGCAGCTCCAGGATGCTCCCATCCAGCCGGGGCGATACCGGCTGTCCGGCGACGGACGCCGATCTCAGGCTGAGGGAGCCGTCGGCGGCGGCTGGCGACCGGAACACCAGGCGCTCGAGTGGCGCGCCGACGTCGTTTCGGAGGCGGACGGTCTGCCCGACCTGGGCCGTCCCAGCGGCGATGTTGACGGATAGATCCATCCGGTAGGCGGCGGCCGGCGTGGGCGCGTCCGCCGCGACCGGGGCCGCGATGCCGACGCCCGGCGCGACAGCCACGCCGAGCATGCCGACGACGAGAAGCACCAGAAGCGCCGGCATGGCGGAGAGGCGCCGGTGTCTCACCTTGTCGGACCATCGCCGAATGCCGCTACCATGACGCCGATTGTGCTGGGCGCGCGGGTGGGGGAACAAGGCTCGGTCGGAGCCGGCAATCGCTCGGATTCTCCGGGGCAGGCCCGAAACGTCGAATTTGCTGGCCGAATTCGCTACCCTCAAAGGGCAACCCTGGCAGAATGTGCGTACTTGTCCTGAGGCAAGGTTGACAATCGCCGGGGCTACCCCTAGCATCCCCAGGATGCACACCGTCGTGCGTGCCCCACACACGCCGGCCGTGCCTGAGCGGTAGACTTCCACACACACACGCCACGGAGGGGACGCGGATGAACGTTGCCGTCACCGTCACGGTCAACGGTAAGACCTACCAGAGCGAGGTCGAGCCTCGCCTGCTGCTTGTCCACTACCTGCGCGACGTACTCGGGCTGACCGGCACACACGTCGGATGCGACACCAGCCAGTGCGGCGCGTGCACAGTCATCATGAACGGCGCGGCCGTGAAATCGTGCACCATCCTGGCCGTGCAGGCAGACGGCGCTGACCTCCAGACCATCGAAGGTCTGGCGAACGGCAGCGAGCTGCACCCGATCCAGAAGGGCTTCTGGGAAGAGCACGGCCTCCAGTGCGGGTTCTGCACGCCGGGCATGATCATGACCAGCGTCGACCTGCTGAAGAACAACCCGGCCCCCTCCGAGGAGGAGATCCGGCGCGGCATCGAGGGCAACCTCTGCCGCTGCACGGGCTACCAGAACATCGTCAAGGCGATCCAGTACGCCGCCAAGGAGATGGCCGGCTAAGGCTCTCGGAGCAGCCGGACGGAGGAGCGACAGGTATGTATCCCGCGCAATTTGACTACGTGGCCCCGGAGTCGCTGGACGAGGCGATCAAGCTGCTGGCCGAGAGCGGCGGCGACGCCAAGATCCTGGCGGGCGGCCACAGCCTGCTGCCGGCCATGAAGCTGCGGCTGGCCCAGCCGGCCAAGATCATCGATCTGCGGAAGGTGCCCGGTCTCAACGAGATCAGGGTCGATGCGAACGGCACGACCATCGGTGCGATGGTCACCCATGCCGACGTGGCCCGCTCGCCCGAGGTGCAGCGCGCGCTGCCGGCACTGGCCGAGGCGGCGGCGCTGGTGGGCGATCTCCAGGTGCGGAACCGTGGTACCCTCGGCGGCAGCCTCGCGCATGCCGACCCGGCCGGTGACCCGCCCGCGCCGTTCCTGGCGCTCGACGGCTCGGTGTTCGTCAAGGGGCCGAATGGCGAGCGGACGATCCCCGGGGGCGAGTTCTTCCTCGACATCCTGACGACGGCCCTCGCCGAGGACGAGATCGTCACGGCGGTCACGTTCCCCACCCTGGCCTCGGGGACGGGCACGGCCTACGTCAAGTTCGACCATCCGGCCTCGCACTACGCGTTGACGGGCGTCGCGGCGGCGGTCAAGCTGGCTGCCGATGGCACGGTCGGGAGCGTCAAGGTCGGCGTGACCGGCGTCGGCCCGAAGGCGTACCGCGCGACGGCCGTCGAGGAGGCCCTGGCGGGCAAGGGCGCCGACGCGATCGCCGCCGCCGCCGAGCACGCCGCCGACGGCATCGACTGCAACGACGACATCCATGCGTCCGCCGAGTACCGCGCGCACCTTGCCAAGGTGTTCACGCGGCGGGCGCTGCAGGCGGCGTTCTCGCGCGCCAGCAGCTGACCTCGGCGCCCGCTGCCCAGATCGGGGGCGAGCCTTTTGGGCTCGCCCCCGCTGCATGATCGCGGCGCAGCCAGAAGGCCGGGCCAGAGCCTGCCACTGCGGATCTCTGGCGTCAATTCGTGCGATAGCTGTACATTCTTGATGCAGGATCTGGACACGAAATCATCGGACGGCCGGCGAGTTGCTGTGCTACGATACTGGCGCCGAAGCAGACCTCCTCTTTAGCATCTCGCCCTTGCGAGCCTTTTTTCTGGCGTTGTCCCTCCGCTCGGCCCCCACTCTCCCCCAAACGATCTACGACATTCAGGAGCGCCCTGGACATGGTGTTGAATCCGTTGCCCCTGCCGCCTATCGATTCTGGCGCGGGCTTCGCCTGCTGGTCCGAATCGATTGAGTTGGTAACGACGACCGCGCCGGAGTTCATCGACCTGACAGAGCGGGTCGAGGACATCGTCGCTCGGTCGCCGGTGACGGAAGGCCTCGCCGTGGTCTTCTCGCGACACACTACCGCTGCGATTACGCTGAACGAGCTTGAGCCGCTCCTGCTCGAGGATATGGCCGAGTTTCTGGACCGGCTGGCGCCGAAGTCGCATCCGTACCGCCACAACGACTTCGACATTCGCACCGTGAACATGACCCCGGACGAGAGCCCGAACGGGCACTCGCACTGCCTGCAGCTGGCCCTCGGGTCGAGCCAGACGATTCCGATCCGCGATGGTCGGATGGTGCTCGGCCAGTGGCAGCGGATCTTCATGGTCGAGCTGGATCGCTCGCGGCCCCGTGAGGCCGTGGTGCAGACCTTCGGCCTGACGCTGCCGAGCCACCACGCACCCGTCGGGCTGCGCCGCAACGGCTCGCGGACCCGCGCGCGCGAGGCGTAGCGGGCGAGCGGTCGCCAGCACGACAAGCTGAACGAGAGCCCGGCCTTCTGGCCGGGCTCTCTACCTGTCTGGCGCTCGGTCCCTGGAAGGGTCGTGCAGCGTTGCAGAAGATGCATCTCAGCCAGGGCGCACGTGTGGATTGCGCTGGAATCGACGAAGCGGGCGGGGAACACCTCCCCGCCCGCTTCGTTGTGTCCGCTGGTGCGCGCTCGGTTAGCTGGCGGCAGCCGCCACGTTCAGCTTCTTCATCAGGCGCGACTTGCGGCGGGCGGCGTTCCGCTTGTGCAGGACGCCCTTCGACGCAGCCTTGTCCAGCCTGCTGATCGCGAGCACGACCAGCGACTGTGCCTCGTCGGCGGTGGCCACAATGCTGCGCTCGGCCTTGCGGATGAACGTCTTCACTGCCGACTTCACCGCGCGGTTCCGGAGCCGCTTCTTCTCGGCAACGCGGATCATCTTCTCGGCAGACTTCGTATTCGCCACGAACCGGCTCCTCCCGATGGCGACGGCGTTCTTGGTGAGCCGCCGCTCGCGCTGGTTCTGCGCCCACTGCATCGCGGTGGGCAGCATCGACTATCGTGTCCTGGGGACGTCCCCGCGAGTATACCGTAACCGAGAACCGAGCCGCGAATCCGCCGCCGCCCGGGCCGTCCGGCTACGTCCGCCAGAGTGCGCGCGTGTCGTAGATCCGGAAGCTGCCCAACGTCTGTACGGCCACGCCTTCGGCGGCCCAGGCGTCAAGGTCGGTGCGGTAGTCGCGGCGATCGCGGTCCCGCTGGTCGAGCAGGACAAAGGCGATGCGGTAGTCGGTCACGAACTGCCGCAGTCGCTCGGCGCTGAGCTTGGTTGGGAGCAGCGTCGAGGGCCGGCCGGTGAAGAACGTGTACGGCCAGGGCTGCCCGTGCGTCACCGGGTCGGTCGGCGCGGTGTTGGTCCGCAGCCACTCGTTGACGCGAGCCAGCTCGGCGTCTTCCGACCAGCGGGGCGGCCCGGTCCAGCGAAGACCGTCATCCACGCGGGGCTTGATCGACTCGTCGCCGTAGCGGAACTGATCGCGGTACTGCTCGCGCCAGGTCGGCAGCCACCACCAGCCGGCCACGGCCACCGCGAGCGCCAGCGGCACATGCTGGAGCCAGCGGGCCCGGGGCAGACGCCCGAGCATCACCCGCCCGATGGTCACCAGCCCGTACGCCGCGAACGGCAGCAACAGCAGCATGGACGGCAGTTGATAGCGCTCCTGAAAGTTGGCCCAGGTCAGGGCGTACATCAGAAAGCTGCCCAGCGCCAGGGCAGCCGGGATCAGCGCGCGGCGCGGGAAGGCCCGGAACGCTGCCGCCAGCCCCACGCCGACCCAGGCCGGCCAGAGCGGACGCAGCCATTCGCGGTCCCAGAACAGCAGCAGCGCGTAGTCGCGCACGTTCTCCTGGATGGCCGTCAGCACGAAGTCGAGGTTCTCCGAGATGAACGCTGCTGGCGTTGGCAGCTCGCGCCCGTAGCCGTTGCGGAGAACATCCGAGTCCTTGTGGACGGCGTACAGATACGACTGCCCTGAGTACGAGAGGGTGTCCTGCGTCACCAGACTGTAGAGCGAGATCGGGACGGCGAAGACCAGTACGCCCGCGACCAGCCAGCCGACTCCCGCCAGGGCAGCACGACGGTCGCGCGCCGCCAGCAGAACGGCCGGCAGCATCGCCGCGACGAGCGCCGCCGTGGTCGGGCGCGCGAGATAGCCGAGGCCCAGCAGCAGCCCGGCCGCGAGGTAGGGGCCGCGTCTGGCTGGCTCCGACGCCCGCACCACCAGCAAGGTGGCTCCGAGCAGCAGGGCGATAGTCACCGCCTCCGACATCGGCAGGACGAGCCGCGCCAGCACCACCGGGCTGATCGCCGCCAGCAGACCCGCCCCGATGCCGACCGCGCGCCCGAACAGCGCCCGCCCCAGCGCCGCCACCAGCCCGACTGACAGGCCAGCGAGCGCGGCGTTGACCATCTGGACCGCCCGGAGATCCAGCCCCAGCCCGAGAATCGCCGCGACCATCCAGGGGAACAGGGGCGGGCGCTCGGCCAGCCCGTGATGGAGGACGTCAGTTCCGCCGAAGTG
Organism: Chloroflexota bacterium; assembly: GCA_020850535.1. Classification (NCBI taxonomy): domain Bacteria; kingdom Bacillati; phylum Chloroflexota; species Chloroflexota bacterium. Next base: position 67,154 of record JADZEM010000112.1, on the reverse strand, counting down.
GTACGCCTTGACGCCCAGGCGAAACCCCTCGCCGTTCAAGAGGCGGCGCGCCACATCCACGTACTCGACGACGTCAGGGTTGAGCTGTACGACGCGCACAGCCGGGGCCAACAGCAGGCAGAACGCCAGCAGACCGATCAGCGCCGAGTCGCACGACAGTGTTGCCGCCCAGCCAGCCGGACGTGTGCGGACAGGCTCCGGGGCCGCTGCTGACGGCACGCCCTGAGGCGTCGCACGATCAGCGGTCGTCACCCGCGCCAACCGTCGCGAGGGCGTTCGAGATCTCCTGTGCCAGCGCCTCGTTGGTGAATGGCTTGGTAATACACCCAAGGCAACCGGCCGCCCGCGCCGCATCGAGGTCGTTGTGCTCGTTGAGGGCGGTGATGGCCAGGATCGGGATGGCAGCGGTTGCGGGGGCAGCCTTGAGGCGGCGGGCCACCTCGAAGCCGCTCAGCCCGGGCATCCGGAGGTCGAGCAGAATCAGGTCCGGGCCGTCCTGGGCACGGTCGAGCGCCGCCAGACCGTTGTCGGCGGTGATGGTGGCCAGTCCCAGAACATCTTCGATGATCGAGCGGACCACCTCGCGATTGTCTGGCTCGTCGTCGACGATCAGGACCGTCTTGCGGTCGGCATCGTGGTGGCGCGCCGCGACGCCGGCCCCATCGCTGGCCGGATCGGCGTCTGGCGTCGGCCGTTCGGCAGCCGGTGCGACTGGCAGCGTGAAGGCGAAGGTGCTGCCCTGGCCTGACCCGGGGCTGCTCACGGCGACGCAGCCCCCGTGCCGTTCTACCAGGTGGCGCACGATGGCCAGCCCGAGACCGGTCCCGCCATAGTGCCGCCGCGAGCTGGAGTCCGCCTGGTGGAACCGGTTCCAGACCCGGTCGAGCTGCTCCTGCTGCACGCCGATGCCCGTGTCGATGACGGAGACCGTGGCCGTCTTGCCGTGCCGGTCAACGTGGACCGTTACGGTGCCATCCTTCGGCGTGAACTTCAAGGCGTTGTCGAGCAGGTTGAGCAGGATCTGGTGCAGGCGCTCGGGGTCGGCAGTGACGACCACGAGCCCGGCCGGCAGGTTCAGACGCAGTCCGACGCCCCGCCGCTCGGCGGCCTCGGTGACATCCGTCGTGGCGCGCCGCACGGCGTCGTGCAACGAGATCGCCTCCAGGTGCAGCACGATCTGACCGCTTTCGAGGCGGTTCACGTCCAGCAAGTCGTTGATGAGCGCCAGCAGCCGGTGCGCCGCTTTCTTGACGGCCCCCTGGTGTAGGGCCTGTCGCTCGTTGAGCGGCCCGTGGATCTCCCGTAGGAGCAGGTCGGTGTAGCCAATAATGGCCGTGAGCGGCGTCCGCAGCTCGTGGCTGATCATCGAGAGAAACTCGCCCTTGAGGCGGTCCACCTGTGCAAGCTCGGCGCTGACGCGCTCAACCTCAGCCCCGCGCGCCGCGCTCTCACGCGCGAGCTGCTCCACTTCGAGCGCCAGCGCTACGTGGTCCGCCATCAGGCCGAGCCGCTGGAGACGGGACGGTTCCAGCGACTGGAACTCGGCAAACCCGAGGCGAATCCCGCCGAACAGACGGCCAGAGGCGTCGAGGGGCAGCCACAGCACCATACAGTGGGAATCGGTCGCCCCCGGCGGCGAGGTCGTGGCGGCCGGTCGCTCCGACGGCGTCTCGCTCTGCCGAGGCGGGACGCTCTCGCCGAGGCTGGCGGCTCGAACGGTCAGACCGAAAGGAATGTCGGCCAGCACCGTCGCGCCGACATCATCCGCCGCGTCGGCCAGTCCGTGCGCGTGGCGCACCGTGAGCTGACCAGCATCGTCGGCCACGACCACCACCCCATCGGCGGCCCCTGCCAGCGTCATCGCCCGTTCGAGAAGGACCGCGATGCGATTCGCGGCTCCCTGCCCGCGCATGGCCAAGTGGGGCAGCGGCTGGGTGCGCGCGTCGAGCATCTGCTCGGCGCTGGCCGGCTGGCCTCCGCCCGGCCGCGCCCCGGAGTCGATCACGGCAGGGCGCTCTCGGCGGCCCGGGCTGTGGCATCGTTGCGTTGCCAGTCGGTCAGCCGGCTCGTCACGATGAGCCGGTCGCTGAATGTCCGCGATTTCGTGTCGAACTCGCCGCCGCAGGTGATGAGCGTGAGCATCGGGTTTGGCGACTGCGACATCACCTCGATGTTGTTCGGCTTCACGAGCTTCACGTCGTCGACGGTGTAGGTGAAGTGCCCATCGGCCGTCACGACCTGAACCTCGTCGCCAATGTTCACCTTGTAGAGGTTCCGGAAGACGTTTCCTTCCGCGATGGTCACGACGTGCCCCGAGATGACCGCGTTGCCCTGCGCGCCGACCGGCGACATCTCGCGGTACTGCACGGCGATGAACGGGACCGTCTGCCATTCAAGCTGACCCTGTTTGTTGGTGATGACGCCGCCTTCGGTGACGTCAGTCGCCAGGTCGATAGTCGGGATCTCAAGGTGCGTCGCCATGCCGGGCCGGGGCCGCGTGCCCCAGTACGGGCGGTCGTCGGCGTCCGCCACGGGCATCGGCGTCGCGTAGACCCATTCGGCCGGCGGCGCGAGCATCGCCCCGGTGACGGGGCGCAGGGTCGGCTTCGCGGTGACGACGTTCTGTGTCGCACGGGTGGGGGCGGGCCGCATCGTGGGAACGGCGGTTGGCCCGGTCGAGAGCGTCGGCGTCGGCGGGGCCGGCGTGGCCGTCGGACGCGGCTGTTCGAGCGCCACCGGCTTCGGCACGACCACCTTGCTGCCCGGCGTCAACTCAAAGTAGGTCGCAACCGAGTACGCCAGGAACAGGACGCCGGACGTCAGGAGCAGCCCGCCGAGGATGGTGGAGAGTCCCCAGGGGAGACGCGTTGGTGACCCCGCCAATCGTCACAGCCTCTTGAGGAAGTCTCAGTACCGTCGATGTTACCACATGACCGACCCGCGACCGACCGATCAGTCGGTTTTGCAGCGGGACCGATGGCTGGCGGCTCTCCAGGGCGATTGCATGTTCATTGGTGTCCCCGAAGCATCATGGAACGGGCGGTCGGGGACTGAAGTCCCCGCCTACCGTCACGCCGTCGCTGCGCGACGGCCGCAGGGAACGGCCGGCACTGGTGCGACCGGGGCGTCGCGCAGCGACTGCAGGATGGTAGGCGGGGCTTTCAAGCCCCGACGCGGCGGCACGACGCGCTCAACAGACGATTGCACTGGTAGCAGCATCAGGGCGATTGCCTGTTCATTGGTATCCCCGAAGCATCATGGAACGGGCGGTCGGGGACTGAAGTCCCCGCCTACAGTCACACCGTCGCTGCGCGACGGCCGCCGGGAACGGCTGGGGCTGGCGAGCCTGGAGCGTCGCGCAGCGACTGCAGGATCGTAGGCGGGGCTTTCAAGCCCCGACGCGGCGGCGCGACGACATCAACATGCAATCGCCCTGTGCGGCTCTCGGAAAGCCTTGCCCGGTTCCGAGGGGCGACCTATACTCCCGAATTGGCCACCGCTCCCGAGTGGGAGCCTTCTGCCGAGGCAGGCTATGTGGAGAGCCGCCTCCCGTCTCTTGTTGGCGTGGCTTCGCCTGCTCCGCGTCGATGCTCCAGGCAACGCCCCGCCGGATCTGGAAGCATGATCGACGTACAGAGTTTAACCAAAGACTACGGGGCTCGCCGCGCTATCAGCGACATCTCGTTCAAGGTCGAGCGTGGCGAGGTGCTCGGGTTTCTCGGCCCGAACGGCGCTGGCAAGACCACGACGATGCGCATCATCACCGGCTACATGCCGCCCACCAGCGGCACCGTGTCGGTCGGTGAGTTTGACATCTTCCGGCACTCGATTGAGGCGCGCCGGCGCATCGGCTACCTCCCGGAGTCGGTGCCGCTCTACACCGACATGACCGTTGGCGCGTACCTTGACTTCATGTCCAAGATCAAGGGCGTCCCGCGCAACCGCCGAGGCGAGCAGCGCGACCGCGTCATGGAAGCCACCCACATCGAGGACCGACGCGGCCAGCTCATCGGCAAGCTGTCGAAGGGGTATCGGCAACGCGTCGGGCTGGCCCAGGCGCTGCTCGGGGATCCTGATGTGCTGATCCTGGACGAGCCAACCGTTGGTCTGGACCCGCGCCAGATCACCGACGTGCGCGAGTTGATCAAGGGCTTCGGGAAGGATCACGCCGTCATCCTGAGCACCCACATCCTCCCCGAGGTCAGCATGGTCTGCTCGCGGGTGCTGATCGTGGACGGCGGGCGGGTGGTGGCCGAGGACACGCCCGAGAACCTGATGCGGCAGCTGCGTGGTACGGACGCCATTCAGGTGGCGGTGCGCGGCCCGAGGGCTGACGTGCTGGCAGCGCTCAAGGCCGTCCCGAAGGTGGTGACGGTGACGGAGGCCGCCGGCTCGCCGTCCGACGAGGTCGCGACCTACACCGTCGCGGCCGTCGAGCAGGCGGACATCCGCGAGGATCTCGCGAAGGCCGTCGTGGACGGCGGCTTCGGGCTGCAAGAGCTGCGGATGGCCGGCGTCAGCCTGGAAGACGTCTTCCTGCGCCTGACCACCGACGACACCGATCACGAAGTCTCAGACGACGACGAAGACGAGGAAGCTGCATGACCACCACCCTCGCCATCGCCGAGCGCGAGCTGCGAAGCATCTTCGCCTCGACCATCGCCTGGGTGCTGATCGCCGCGTTCATGGCGATCACCGGCATCCTCTTCACGGCGATCCTGCTGAACGCCAACGAGGCGACCCTTCGCTTCCTGTTCAGCAACATCAGCGTGATCTTCCTGTTCGTCGGGCCGTTCCTCACCATGCGCTTGCTCGCTGAGGAGAACCGCCTTGGCACCGTCGAGCTGTTGCTGACCAACCCCGTCCGCGATGTCGAGGTCGTCATCGGCAAGTTCCTCGGTGTGATGGGCGTGATCCTGGCGATGCTCGGCTTGACGCTCTACTACCCGCTCCTCCTGTTCATCTTCGGGACGCCAGACCCCGGCCCGATCGTCAGCGGGTACGTCGGCGCGGTTCTCTCGTCGGCGGCGCTGGCCTCGATCGGCCTGCTCTTCTCCTCGATGACTGAGAACCAGATGGTCGCGGCGTTCGTCGCCTTCGCTACGAACCTGGCGCTCTGGCTGAGCGACGCGCTCTCCAACTTCGTCGGCAAGCCGGTCAGCGACGCCATGAAGTTCCTGAGTATCACTGGACACATGCAGGACTTCTCACGGGGCGTGGTCGATTCCAGCCACGTGATCTTCTTCCTGAGCATCGTGGCCGCCAGCCTGTTTCTGACGTACCTCTCGCTGCAGTCGCGCCGCTGGCGTGCCTGAGCGCCCGGTCCCGCTGAGGAGTGTCCAACACGATGAGTGATCCGACGCCGCCTGCTCGGCGACGGCGTGCCGCGCCGGAAGCGCGCCGCCGGTTTGCGCTCACCCCCGACACGTTCAAGGTGCCGCTGGCCGTCGTCGGCGCGCTCCTGATCCTGGCCGGAGGCAGCTACTACATCATCCTGGGCGGCTTCGATACCACCGCCCGCGTCATCACGGCGGCCGGCATCCTGCTGCTCGGCGTCTCGGTCGCCATCGACCCGGAAGCGCTGTGGGGCAAGCTGACCACCCGCAACATGCTGCTGGGTGGCAACACGCTGCTGATCGCCGCCATCTTCATCGGCATCCTGGTGTTCGTCAACATCCTTGGTGCGCGCCGGCCGCAGCGGTGGGACTTGACGGCTGCGAAGTCGCTGTCGCTGTCCGAGGAGACGGTCCAGGTCGTCTCGAACCTGCCGCAACCGGTGCAGGCCATCGTCTTCGCCGACGCGATGGACAGCCGAAAGTCCGAGATCGAGAACCAGCTGTACGAGATGCAGGTCCGCTCAAACGGCATGCTCACCTACGAGGTCATCGACCCGCGCGACGCTCCCCAGGTGGCCGGCCAGCTCGGCGTCCGCGAGCTCGGCACGACGGTCCTGGTCATGGGTGACCGTCGCCAGCAGGTGACGGGCACCCGCGAGGCTGACTTCACGACCGGGCTGATCAAGCTGGTCAGGCCCAACCCACGCAAGGCCTACATCACGACGGGACACCAGGAGCGCCGTTTCGAGGGCTTCGACCAGGACAGCTACGGCCAGTTGAAGCAGCAGTTCGAATCGCGCAACTTCACCGTTGAGTCGCTGAGCCTGTTCACGACGCCAGAGGTCCCCCAGGACGCCAACCTCGTGGTGATCGCCGGGCCGCGCACGCCGTTCAACGATGCTGAGATCCAGGCGCTGTCGGCGTACATCGACCGTGGCGGCGACATGCTGGTGATGGTCGATCCGGCCACGGATTCCGGGTTGGCCCCGCTCCTCGCGAAGTGGGGGATCGAGGCCGGCCGCCAGTACGTGGCCGAGGGTGACCAGCGACTGACCGCCCGGTCACCGTTCCTGCCGGTCGTGGCGGACCTGGCCTCCCATCCCGTCACGGATAAGCTCCGGTCGATGGGCCTGTTCTACCTGTTCGCGGTGCCGACCTACCTGACCGTCCCGCAGCAGCCGCCGGCCGGCTGGCGTATCACGCCGATCGCCAGGACCAGCCCGCAAAGCTGGGCCGAGAGCGACGACACGGCCATCCGCAACCCTGGCAACGCGAAGTTCGACGAGGGCGTGGAGCAACAGGGACCGTTCAACCTCGCCGTGGTCGTGGAGCAGGCCGCGGCGCCGACGGCTCCCGGTGCGCCGCCGACCCCCGATACCGGCGAGCCGAAGTCGCGGGTGATGATCGTCTCGACCTCCCAGCTTGGCAGCAACTCGGTGCTGGGTTTCGGCGCGCAGCTCGGCAACGCCGATCTCGTCCTGAACGCGGCCTCGTGGCTGGTCGGCGACGACGATCTCGTCTCGATTCGCCCGCGCGAGCCAGATGACCGCACGCTGTTCCTGACCCAGGCCCAGAAGATGTTCGTGATGCTCTCGTCCATCGTGCTGGTGCCGGCGCTGGTGCTGAGCGTCGGCGTGCTGGTCTGGTGGAAGCGGCGGTAACATGAGTCCTCGCGTCACACTCGGCCTGCTGGCCATCCTGCTGGCCCTCGGTACGTACGTCTACTTCGGACCCGTCCAGGACAATCCGGCCAGCCCGGCTGCCAATCCGGGCGCGGCGGCCGGCGTCCCCACGCCGAAGCCCCCCGATCCGACCCTTGAGCTGTGGGCTGTCGCCGAGGAGCAGATTCAGAGCGTCACCGTCACCCGTGGCAGCCAGCAGGCTGGCGTCGAGCGCGATGGTGAGGGCTGGAAGCTGCTGCCGGGCGGTGGGCCGGCCGACCGTCTGCGCGTCAACAGCCTGGTGTTTCGGCTGTCCACGGTGCGGGCGACGTACCGGGTGCCGAATCCCGGCAATGACGCCGAATTTGGGCTGAACGCGCCGTCGTTAACGGCAGCCATCGGGCTGGCGGACGGCGGGCGGATCGGTCTGACGGTCGGCACGAAGGCCGTGGCCGAGACGGGGACGTACGCGCGCAAGGTCGGCGATCCGGCCATCTACCTCGTGACGAACGCCCTGGTGCAGGATCTCGAACGGCTGGTCACCGAGCCGCCGGCGCCACCATCGCCGACGCCGCTCGCCGTGCCCGCAGCGGCTGTGACGCCTTCACCGAATCCTTAGGTTCGCGGCACGCGGATTGCATCGATCCGGGTGCCCGCCTGAGCTACTCCGAGAGGTCTGCTGGTCGACGCGGGCACTTGTGCAGGGCTCACAAACGGAACTGCCCGATATTCAGCAGAGAAGTATATGAGTCCGTCACTGCGAAGCGTTACACTGAGTAGGTGGACAGTGTGGTCCGCCCGATGGCTCAACCATCACAACGATGTGAGGTTACAAGCGTGCAGGCACAACGGAGTCACATCTTGGTCGTTCATTCAGAGCTTGATCCTGCGCTGCTGGCGTTCGTCAAGTGCCACATCACCTCGTTCGTGAAGTGGGACGTACTGCGCTCGCTGTCAGAGGGTGTCGGCTTCTGGACCGATGCTTCAACGCTCGCCCGGGATCTCAACCGGCCAGTGGACCGGGTGCGCGAGGCCCTGGGAGAGCTGTCACGCGAGGGAATCGTCGAGATCTCAGGATCGCTCGACGAGCCGGCCTACCGGCTGCGTGACGGCGAGCCCACCACCGTCGTCGTTCATCGGCTCATGACCCGCGCGACGCGGAGTCAGGAGCTGCGTCGTATCGTCGTGGCCCACATTCTTCAGGGGGCCGTGGCCTAAGGAGTTCGTCACCGCAAACACACGTACTGCGGAAGCCGCCGAGCCAGCTCAGTCTGGTTCGGCGGCTTCTTTGTGTGCTCGGCACAGGTGCGGCGGGCGGTTACCGTCCTGGCCGCTCGGCGGATCGGCAGTCGTCAGGCCGGTCAGCTTCGAAAGTGCGGCGGACAGTTCGTCCAGGACATCGGCTTCGGTCTCAACGGCCAGCGCGTCCCGCAGCGCCTGCTGCCCGCTCTCGGAGCCGATCCGGCCGATGGCCCAGGCGGCGTGGCCTCGGACCAGCGGCTCGGGATCCTCGAGCGCGGCTGCCAGCGCCGGCAGATCGGCCGCCGTCCCGACGTTCCCCAGCGCGACAGCGGCGTTGCGCCCCAGCCCCCGGCGCTTCGTGCGCCAGAGCGGAGTCCGCCGGTAGCGCTCGCGGAACGCCGCGTCGTCCAGCGAGAGCAACTCTCTGGGGTCCGGGTATCCGCCGTCCTCGGCGCTGGAGAACTCCGGCCACCCGGGCGGCCGGCTGCCCCAGTTCCAGGGGCAGACCTGCTGACAGATGTCGCAGCCGAATACGAGGCTGCCGATGCCGGCCCGAAGCTCGGTCGGGATGGCGTCGCGGTGCTCGATGGTCAAATAGGAGATGCATCGATTGGCATCGAGCACGAACGGTTCGGGCAGTGCGCCAGTGGGGCAGGCGTCCAGGCAGAGCCGGCAGGAGCCGCAGTCCTGCGGGACCGGCCGGTCAGGCTCCAGCGGGACGGTCGTGAGGATCGCGCCGAGCAGCAGGAACGAGCCGGCCTCGCGGGTCAACAGGTTGGTGTTCTTGCCGATGAAACCCAGCCCCGCCCGGACGGCCGCGGCCCGCTCCAACAGCGGGCTGGAGTCTACGAAGACGCGCGTGCGGCTGTCCGCGCCGCCAAGCTCGCGCACGAAGGCCGCCAGGGCCGTCAGGCGCTCCTTCATCACGTCGTGATAGTCAACGCCCCGGGCGTAGCGGGCCACGACGCCCCGTCGGCGTGCATCAGGATCGTGCTTGTCGCGACCGTCTGATGCTCTCAGGCGCTCGCCGGCCGGCGCGTACGGCGCGCCGACCACGATCAGCGACGTTGCGCCGTCGAGGAGGGTCGACGGGTCACAGGCGGCGCGGGCGCGCTCCGGCGTCAGCCAGCCCATGCCGGCCTGCCTGCCCTGATCGAGCCAGGTCAGCATCCGCCCGAGATCGAGGTCGAACGGCTCGGCGTCGGCGATGCCGACCGGCCGGAAGCCCAGCTCGGCTGCGAGCGCTTTGATGCGCTGCTCGGGCGTGTCATGCATGGTGCACATCACGCCCTGTCGCCGTCACACTCGCCCGAGTGGCTCGGAATTGGCAGGGCTCGCGACTGTCTCCACGACATCCCGGGCGGAACGAGCCGCCCCACGGTCATCCCGAGCGGAACGAGCTTGTGAGTGGAGTCGAGGGATCTTGCCCGGGACATGGAAGGAAGATCCCTCCACTCGGCTCGTGCCTCGCGTCGGTCGGGATGACAGGGGAAGGCGCGGGTGCAGGCGATGCTGCTAGCTGGCGGCCTTCGCAGCCGCGATGGCCTTGTCGTAGTCCGGCTCGCTGGGCAGCTCCTGCACGTACTCGACGTACTTGACCTTGTCGTCCTTGCCGACGACGAAGACCGCCCGCTGCAGGAACCGCAGCTCCTTGATCAGCACGCCGTAGTCGGTCGCGAACTGCTCGTTCTTGTGGGACGAGGCCACGGTGTGCTCGACGCTGTTCTCGGCGGTCCAGCGGGCCTGGGCCGGCGGCAGATCCATGCTGATGGTGATCATCGCGATGTCGCCAAGATCGCCACGCGAGGATTCCCACTTCCGGGTCTCGGTGCTGCAGACCGGCGTGTCCAGCGAGGGCACGGTCGAGATGATGCGGACCTTGCCGGCCGTGTCCTTGAGGGTCACGCTCGACATGCCCGCGCCGACGACGTTGAAATCGGGCGCGGCATCGCCCGGCTTGAGCTCGGCCCCGATGACGGTGAATGCGTTGCCACGCAGGCTGGCGGCGCCTGGGCGCTCGACGGCCATGATTGTCCTCCCACTCGCTCTCTGGGCGTCGTCACACGGGGCGACGCCACCAAGAAGTGTGGAGGTTTGCGCGAGCGCTGTCAAACGAGTTGTCAGCCGTCAGTGGTCAGTCTTCAGTGATCGGTGGTCAGAAGGCCAGGGAGCGGCTGTGTGCAGCACCCTCGTCACTGAACCACTGACCTCTAGTCTCGCAAGCTCAGCACGGCCATGAACGCTTCCTGCGGGATCTCGACGCTGCCGAGCCGCTTCATCCGCCGCTTGCCTTCGGCCTGCTTCTCCAGCAGCTTCCGCTTGCGGGTGATGTCGCCGCCGTAGCACTTCGCCAGCACGTTCTTCCGCATCGCACGGATCGTCTCCCGCGCGATGATCTTGCTGCCGATGGCGGCCTGCAACGGCACGTCGAACAGCTGGCGGGGGATCAGCGTTCGCAGCTTCTCCACCAGCGCCCGGCCGTTCTGGTACGCCTTGTCCGCGTGGACGATCATCGAGAGGGCGTCCACCGGCTGCTGGTTCACCATGATGTCGAGCTTCACGAGATCAGAGGGTCGGTAGTCGGCAAAGGCGTAGTCCAGCGAAGCGTACCCCTGAGTCCGCGACTTCAACTGGTCGTGGAAATCGACGATCAGCTCGGCCAGCGGCATCTCGTACGCCAGCAGAACCCGCTGCTCGTCCAGGTAGTCCATCTTCTTGTAGACGCCGCGCCGCGTCTGCACCAGCTCCATCAACGTCCCGATGTAGCGGCTCGGCACGATGATGCTGAGGGTCACCCACGGCTCTTCGACCCGCTGGATGTGGTTCGGCGGGGGCAGCAGCGCCGGGTTGTCCACCGAGAGCATCTCGCCGTCCGTGGTGTAGACGTGGTACTCCACACTCGGGGCGGTGATCAGCAGATCGAGGTTGTACTCGCGCTCCAGCCGCTCGCGGATGATCTCCATGTGGAGCATCCCGAGGAAGCCGCAGCGGAATCCAAACCCGAGCGCGGCCGAGCTCTCAGGCTCGTAGAGGAGCGAGGCGTCGTTGAGGCGCAGCTTCTCAAGCGCCTCGCGCAGCAGCACGTAGTCGTCGTTGGCGGTCGGGTAGAGGCCCGCGAAGACCATCGACTTGGCCGGCTGGTAGCCCGGCAGCGGCTCCTTCGCGGGCGCGCTCGCCAGGGTGATCGTGTCACCGACCTGGAGCTCGCGCACATCCTTCAGGCCCGTGGCGATGTAGCCGACCTCGCCCGCGGCCAGCCGGTCGTTCAGCGTCATGCGCGGCGAGAACGTCCCGACTTCGAGCACCTCAGCGCGTGTATCGTTCGCCATCATCTGGATGCGGTCGCTCGCGGCCACCGCGCCGTCGACGACGCGCACGTAGGCGATCACACCCTTGTAGGCGTCGTAGTGCGAATCGAACACGAGCGCCCGCAGCGGGCTGTCCGCGCTGCCCTTCGGCGACGGCATCCGCTGAACGATGGCTTCGAGGATGTCCTCGACGCCCGTGCCCTGCTTGGCCGAGGCCAGGATGCAGTCGGCGGCCGGCAGCCCGATGACATCCTCCACTTCCTTCATCACGCGGGGCGGATCGGCGTTCGGCAGGTCGATCTTGTTGATGACCGGCACGATCTCCAGCCCGTGATCGACGGCGAGATAGACGTTCGCCAGCGTCTGCGCCTCGACGCCCTGGGCCGCGTCCACGACCAGGATCGCGCCCTCGCAGGCTGCCAGGCTGCGGGAGACCTCGTAGGCGAAGTCCACATGCCCCGGCGTGTCGATCAGGTTCAGCTGATAGGTCTGGCCGTCGCGCGCGCGGTACTGCATCCGGACGGCTTTCGCCTTGATGGTGATGCCGCGCTCGCGCTCGAGGTCCATCGCGTCAAGCACCTGCTCGGACATCTCGCGCAGCGACAGCGTCCCGGTGACCTCCAGCAGCCGATCCGCCAGGGTCGATTTGCCGTGGTCGATGTGGGCCACGATGCAGAAGTTTCGAATGGTCTGCTGGGACACTGTCAGTCCTGACGGCTGCGCCCACGCGGACGCGGCAGCGGTCGCCAAAGCGCCGTGATGGTGGATGACAACAGATGACACACAATCGCCCGCCGTGCTCGCCGCTGAGGCGGCTCTGACGGCGGGCGCCTGAATCATGAGTATATCAGAGGGGCGCGCCGCCCTCTGAAACGTGGGAGTGGGCCTTGAATGGGACGGTGCATCGAGAAGGATCCCGCCTTGATAGAATGTGGCGGCTCACTCGGTAGCATGGTGCAGCGCATGCGGCACCCTTCTTGCCGAGGGCGCCCACGGGCACAGCCCGATCTGGAGGGTCAGCAGGGTGGCGCAACAGCTCCCGCCAACCGACCGTCAATCCACCACGCAGCTGTTCCGGCGCATCGTGAACGGCGTCAACGGACTTGTCGACCGGCACGTTCAGCTCGTCAAGCAAGAGCTGAAGGAGGAGTTGCTTGTCGCCGTCGGCGCGGCCAAGACGCTCATTATTGGCGCGGCCATCGGGATCGTCGGGGCGCTGATCCTCCTCAACGTGGTGGTCATGATCCTGGTGCTCGGCCTCAACGAGCTGGGCGGCATGTTCATCCCGATCATCGGCCCGTGGCTCGGATGGATCGTGGCGTTCATCCTGCTGGGCGTGGTCTTTTTCATAACCTACAAACTGGTCATGCGCGGTATCGAAGAGTTCAAGATCTCGCCGGTTGAGCGGACCCGCAAGACGGTGCAGGAGGATATCGAGTGGGCGCAACAGCTGCTGACACGCAACGGGAAATAGAGGAGATCCGCAAGGACGTCTCCTCGGCGGTCAGCGAGCTGAAGCGGCGCGTCACTCGCGCCCTCAGCCCGAAGACCTACGTCGAGTACGCGCGCGAGAACCCGGCAGCCATCCTGGGGGTCGGCATGGCCGGCCTGAGCCTGGCCGGCGTCGCGATGGCGCGGTCGGTGGCCCAGGCGCGCCGCCAGCCCACCACCGCCGAACGGCTGCAGCAGGGCGTCGCGTCGGCAGCGCAGTCGCTGACGGAGGGCGCTCAGCAAGTACTGGCCGCCGTGCCGTCGCTGCCGATCGAAGTGCGGGTTGGCACAGGGGATGCACAGAAGAACGGCTCGGACACCAAGCTGCTTTCGCTGAAAGGGAGTGACCAGGGCATGTTCAAGCGGATGATCTGGGCCGGCCTCGTAGCGATGATGATGGCCGCCGGCGGACTGGTTGCACGCCGCGCCAGCGCGACGATCTGGCGTGCCGCGATGGGCGAAGCGCCGCCGACGAAGAACATTTAGGGCGACGAAGCCTCAGCCGCCCGGGCCGCCCGCAGCCGCGCGGCGGTCCAGACCTTGCTGGTGGTGCGCCCACACGGGCAGCCGTCACGGGTGATTGCCCGCGTGAGTCCGGTGCGGTAGCGGACGAGCGGGTACGCCTCGCGTACGAGATCCGTCACTACCAGCTCGCCCAGAGCGCCGTCTGGCAGCGCTGCCCCGGTCTTCGGGTCCAGGATCTCGGCCAGAAAGTGATCGTCGACCAGGTGCCGCCCCAGACGGTGCACGCACTCGTAGGCGACGGTATGGCCGAATCCGGGGATATTGCGGTCGTACAACCGCATCTTCGTATCTTGCGAGGCTCGTAGTTCAGCGACGTGTCGGGTGTCGGCGGTGTCCCACCGTTGCGGCGATGGGATCTGGCGAGGCGAATCAATGTAGGTCCATTTCGCTGCATCGGCGCGCCAGCCCCGCTGTAGATCCAGCGTCGAGTCGTTCGGCGTGTTTCGATGGAGAAAGCCGTCTCGCCGCGTGTCAGACGCGACTCGCTGGGCAAGGTCGTACTGGTGCTGGTCTCGCGAAAGCGGCGGCAGACGTGAGAGGTCGGCGAGGCCGCCGAACGTCTCGGGCGTCAGGCCAGCCGCTTCGAAGCGCTCCCGATACCATGCCGAGCCAGACCAGCAGCGCCGGAACTGCCAGCGCAGCCGGTGATCCTGGACCGTCCGCATCACGTCGGGCGGCAGCGTCTCCATGCGCTCGTCGTAATACCCGCCGGCCATATCGTCAGAGTGTGGAACGCTCCGCGCTCGCCCGGCAAGGCGCATCTCCGGGCTGACTCCCCTGCGCCCGGCTGCTCGCTTCGGCATGCTCGGAGATCCGAATGTCGCGCCCGTGCGTAGAACCCCATGATCGGGGGCGCTTGGGCCGGCCTCGCCGCTCGGTCAGGGATAACACCGTGGCTTCGTTCCCAACGGACGCCGCGTCACTATGTGGAGGGGCGCTGATGCGCTTCGTTCGTCGCCTGGCCTTCGTTCCCGCGCTCGTGGTTGCAGTCGGCGTTGCCTGGGCTGCCAGCACCAGTGTTGCGACTGCGTACACGCCATCGGTCACCATGCTGGACAACGACGCGCCCACCCCGAACCAGGGCATCGACCCGGGACAGAATCACTGGGGCTACGGCCCGAGTGAGCTGATCGTCAAGAAGGGCGAGCAGGTTACCTTCTACAATCCGCCGACCAACAAGCGCCCGCACAGCGTGACCAGCATCTCGCTGGGAACGACTCCCTTCGAGAACGGGCTGGTCGCCGGCGCCAAGTTCGACTCGTCGCCGTCGCGCGAGACCCTCGTCACGCCTGGGAATAGCTGGGTCCTCGACACGGCCACGGTCGATCCAGGCAACTACGCCTACTACTGCCGGATCCACCCGTGGATGGTCGCGAAGCTCACCGTTCTGCCCGAATAGTCGGTGTTCCGGCGGGCAGACGGCCCGCCCAGCACGCTGCGTTCCACGGAGCGCCGAGCAGTCGCTCGGCGCTGCAGCATGTCAGCATATTGACAGCATTGAGGCGTCTGTCGGTCGGTCGGCACGGGTATCCTTGCTCCGAGTTGCCATGTCTGGGTCGGAGCATCGGTACGTGGATCTGATCGAACTGCGCGGGCTGACCTTCTACGGCTACCACGGCGCGTTGCCCGAGGAGCAACGACTCGGCCAACGGTTCGTGATCGACTTGAGCCTCGGCCTGGACCTCGGGCCGGCCGGTCGCACCGACGATCTCGCCCAGACGGTGAACTACGCCGAGGTTGCCGAGACGGTCCGCCTCCTGGTCGAAGGGTTGCCCTGTCGCCTGATCGAGGCGCTGGCCGAGCGCATCGCGACAGTGCTCCTGGACACGCACCCATTGATCCAGCGCCTGACGGTGCGCGTCGGGAAGCCGTCTGCCCCGATCTCGGCAGTCCCGACCGCCGAGGTGGCTGTGCAGGTTTCTCGCACGCGAAGCCGGGCGGCGCATGGCCCCGAGGTTGAGCGGGGCGGCGCGCTCTCGGCGGGCGCAATCCGCGCGTTGCTCGACGCCGACCCGCCGCTGGTCTCGCCGCTCACCGACCCGGACCATCAGATTCAGCCGAACGGCGTCGATCTGACGCTCGAGAGCGTCTGGCGGATCGAGAGCGGCGGCGCGCTCGGGCCGACCAACGCCGACCGCCACGTGCCCGAACGCCTGCCCGTCGAGCCGGACGCCGACGGCTGGTATCAGCTTCAGCCGGGCGCCTACATCATCCGCCTGGGCGAGACCGTGGCGCTCCCGCTCGATCTGATGGCGTTCGGCCGCCCGCGGTCGTCGCTGCTGCGATGCGGGGCGGCACTGCACACCGCCGTCTGGGATGCTGGCTACCAGGGCCGGTCTGAATCGCTGATGATGGTCTACAACAGGTCGGGAATCCGGTTGGCGCGCGGCGCGCGGGTGCTCCAACTGGTGTTTGTGCGGCTCGAGAGTCAGACTCACGCGTACGCCGGCGTCTACCAGGGAGAGAACATCCCGACATGACGGTGCTGCACGTTCATGAAGGCAATGAATCCGAATCCGCCAGCCACCCGCAACGATTGTGTAAGCTTCATCTCGTTGCTCGACCGGAGAGCGGTTACGTATGATTCCTTCGCCTGGGCTCTCCCATGACAACTCCCTAAGGAAGTCGAGTCTCCTTCGTTTGCGACAGGATGCCACGGGAGCCTGGAGCGGACTGAATATCGGTCCGCTGACGCAGATGTCACTCGCGAACGCCGGGTTGGCGCTTGGCGTCTTCAGCGCCGTCATGGCGGCGCTGCTGATCGTGGGCCTGGGCAGCTTCCAGGTGGCGTACGCCAACCGCATCTACCCGGGAGTGCGGGCGCTCGGCGTGTCCGTCGGTGGGATGAATCGGGACGAGGCGCGAGCAGCCCTGCTTGAGCCGGTGACAGCGTCGAGCAACCGCTCCATCGTCATCGCCTACAAGGACTTGAACTGGACGGTCGCCGGGCACCATCTGGGGCTGCGTCCTGATGTCGAACCGGTCGTCGACGAGGCGTTCAAGCTCGGGCGCGACGGCAACATTGTGACGCGCGCCGTCGTGCAGGTGCGCCTGCTGTTCAACGGCTCGGCCTACGAAGTGCAGAATCCGGGCTTCGATCAGGCGACCATGGGCGCGTTCATGCAGGCTCTGGCCGGCGCAGTCAACCGCCCCACCAGCGATGCCCGAATCGCCCTGAGCCCCGAAGGTTCGGTCTCGTTTGTCGAGGGGCAGGCTGGGCGGCAGTTGCAGGCGCAGCAGACGCAGCAGCGTCTCGAAGACGCACTGTCCCGGCCGGATGTCTCGTCCGTCGAGCTGGCGATTGTGGAAGAGCAGCCGAAGGTTGGCTCGGAGCAACTGGCCAGCGTCAAGGCCCAGGCCGAGCAGCTCGTCTCCGCGCCGCTCGCCATCGCGTTCGAAGAGCTGCGCTGGGAGCTTTCTCCGAAGCAGCTAGCCTCCATGTCGACCATCGTCGGCACCGAAGGGGTCAAGCTCGACCGCGCAGCCGTGAAGACCTGGGCGCAGGGGATCGCGAAAGAAGTGCAGCAGGATCCCCTCAATGCCCGCTTCTCGTGGCAGGGTGGCGTGCTGTCGGTGCTGCGCGAGAGCAAGGACGGCCGCTCGCTCGACGTCGAGAAGACCGTGGACATGGTGATGGCGCAGGCTCTGTCGGCCGATCGCAAGCTGACCCTGCCGGTGTCGGTCACCCGGCCCGAGGTCTCGGTCGCCGACGCCGACAAGCTGAAGATCGACGGTGCGATTGAGGTCGCGCGGACCTCGTTTGCCGGGTCGTCGCCCCCGAAGCAGCACAACATCGGCCTTGCCACCCAGCGTCTGAACGGCGTGGTGGTGCCGCCCGGCAAACTGTTCTCGTTCAACAAGGAAGTCGGCTCCACCAGCCTCGACGCTGGCTACAAGCTCGGCTGGGGCATCGCGAACGCCGGCGCGAACGTCAAGACTGTCCCGTCGGTGGCTGGCGGCATCTGTCAGGTTGCCACGACGCTGTTCCACGCCGTGTTCTGGAGCGGGTACCAGCTTGAAGAGCGCAACTATCACCTGTACTGGATCACGGGCTACAACTCGCGCGGCGTTGAAGGTCTTGACGCCACGGTGGACGAGGAAGCCGACCTCGACTTCCGCTTCATCAACAACTCCGACAATTACCTGCTGATCCAGTCCTGGGTCGAAGGTGGCCGCGTGGTCTTCGGGCTGTACGGCACCAAGCCAGACTGGAACGTCAAGGTGCAGCCGGGCGAGCGCACCGACGTCCAGAAGGCGAGCCAGGATCAGGTCGTCGAGGAGGAGCCGACGCTGCCGGCCGGGCAACGGCTCGCCGTCGAGGGCGCGATGGACGGGTTCAAGGTAGTCAACACCCGGACGGTGACCCGCGCCGGCGAGGAGCCGCGTATCCTGCGTCTGTCCAGCGTCTACCGATCCTCGCGCAACGTCGTGCTGGTCGGGACGGGTGGAAAGCCGGCCGGCCCATCGCAGGTGATCCAGAATCGGCCCACGACGGGCTCGTCGCAGTCCGCGCCGGCGGCCTCGTCCGGCAACGCCGCGCCGAAGCCGGCCTCAACTACCGCGCAGCCGACGCCCGCCCCGAAACCGGCGACGCAGCCGGCTCCGGCGGTCAAACCGGCTGCGCCCGCCGCGCCAGCGCCGGCGTCCAAGCCGGTGATCAGTCCACTGTTCCCCGGCGGCGCGACGGCCAAGCCGACCGGCGGACGGTAGCCGTTTCCCGAGCACTCCGGGCCGCGGTCGTCGGCGCGCCGCTCGGGTTGGTGTTCGTCGCTCGGCAGGCGTGAATCGCACGGTCGCTCGGTGCGCGTCGTCATCCCGGGTGCGCGTCGTCATCCCGACCGCGGCGAGGGACGAGCGCCCGTCCGTCATCCCGACCGTGGCGAGGGACGAGCGGAGTGGAGAGGGATCTTCTCCTTCTTGGCGTGAGGAAGATCCCTCGACTGCGTTCGCACGCTCACTCTGCTCGGGATGACGGCGAAGGGAGCAGCCTCACGTCGCTCGGGATGACGGGGGAAGCGCCGGCAGTGACCCGACTCGGTCGATCACGACTGACCGGCGGTTAGTCGCTGGCGTGCTCCGGTCCACCTGCACCCTCGCAGACGCCGTTGGCGTCAGGCACGGTGCTGGCGGCGTCGAGAAACAGCCGGTGCAGTCCATACTCCATCAGGATGAGCACCTGATCCTCGTGGCTGGCGTTCTGCGGGAAGTCGATGCGGATGTGGACGCCAGGGATCGCGCGGAACCCGCGGTCGATGCCGTTCATGCACCGGACCAGCTCGCGGCCGGTCAGCGTCGTGCCCTGGCGCGGACGCCAGGTCCAGGTGCGCGAGCGACCATCGGCGTACTTGTAGTGGACGGTCGCGGTGAAGACGTCTCCACGCCGCACGACTGCTGCCGTGGCATCCACTCGGTCGCCGGTCACGCGCCAGAGCTTCATGAACTGTTCGCAGCGCAGATCCACCTGAAACACGGACCATCCAAGTCGGCTTCTGGCTCCGGTCCGGAAGCGGGGCCGATTGTACAATGAGCCTGCGAGACGAGGAAAGCGCTCCGTTTGCCGCGATGCTGGCGAGCGGCGCGCCGGGAGAGGGCGTGAGCGAGCGATTCACCGACGAGTTGTGGCGCGAGGCGGCGCCGGTCTGGCAGGCGATCCAGACCCATCCGTTTCTCGCGGAGCTGCAGGCCGGTGTCCTACCATTGGAGACGTTTCAGTACTACGTCACCCAGGACTATCACTACCTGGAGGGCTTCGGCCGGGCGGTCGCCACGGCGCTGGCCAAGGCCCCGAGCGCCGAGCTCCTGGCGCGCATCGCCCGTCGCGTGATGACCCCCATCGAGCGACCGCTCCACGAGCGGCTGTTCGCGATGGCCGGTGTCACCCACGAGCAGGCTGCCGCCGCGCCGATCTCGCCCACTAACCTGGCCTATCAAAATCATATGCTGGCGACGGCAGCGCGCGGAAACCTCGGGGAGATCGCGGCGGCGCTGCTGCCCTGCCCGTGGACCTATCACGCCCTCGGGGATGTCGTGGTTGGTGTCGATCACCCGGTGTACGGCGAGTGGGCGCGGTTCTACTCCGAGGGCCTGCTGGCCGACAGCTGCCGCTCCTGGCGCGAGCTGGTGGACGACGAGGTTGCCGAGGGCGGACCGCGCACCCGCGCGGCGATGCGGCGGGTGTTCCACCAGAGCATGCGCTACGAGTGGATGTTCTGGGACATGGCGTATCGTCGCGAGACCTGGCCGATCTGACCTGACCCACACTCCGACTCGGACGGTCAACTCGCTGCCATGTCCCTCGTCTCGTATTATCAGTCGATGCCGCTGCAAGGGCTCTGCGAAGGACTGGTCGTCCTGTTGACGGCCATGCTCGCCGCTGGTGCGTTGACGGCCGCGCTCAACTACCTTGTAGACCGAGAGTGGCCGGCCGTCGTCTTCCTGACGCTGGCGGCGACGGCCTCGGTCTGGTACGGCATCATCTTGCTGGTGGTCGTGCGCGCCGCGTTCGCGGCCTGAACGCTACCCGTTGCCAACAGGCTGCCTGTGGCCAGGGCGATTGCATGTTCGTTGGTGTCCCTGAAGCACCATGGAACGGGTGGTCGGGGACTGAAGTCCCCGCCTACCGTCATTCAGTCGCTGCGCGACGGACGCAGGGAACGGCAGGCACTGGTGCGACTGGCGCGTCGCGCAGCGACTGCAGGATGGTAGGCGGGGCTTTCAAGCCCCGACGCGGCGGCACGACGCGCTCAACATACGATTGCACTGGTAGCAGCATCAGGGCGATGGCATGTTCATTGGTGTCCCCGAAGCATCATGGAACGGGCGGTCGGGGGTTGAAGTCCCCGCCTACAGTCACGCCGTCGCTGCGCGACGGACGCAGGGCACGGACAGGGACTGATGAGACTACAGCGTCGCGCAGCGACTGCAGGATCGTAGGCGGGGCTTTCAAGCCCCGACGCGGCGGCACGACGACATCAACATGCGATTGCACTGGTAGCAGCATCAGGGCGATGGCATGTTCATTGGTGTCCCCGAAGCATCATGGAACGGGCGGTCGGGGCTTTCAAGCCCCGACGAGGCGGCACGACGACATCAACATGCAATCACCCTGGCCCCTGCCTGACGAAATTGGCGACAACGAGCGTCGCTCCCCGACACTACAGGGCGAGGGCCGTCCGTCGAGGCTGCTGGGCGCCCACACCATGACACGGGTGGGGTGACACGGAATGCTGGACATCAGGAGTGGCGGCGGCCCGCGGACGCGGCTGGCCGAGGAGCAGGTCTACGTCAGCCGGGCGCTCTGGCACCAGGACAACGAGCATGTGCTGGTGGTGGCCTGTCCCGATCCGCGCTTCCGCGAGGCGCGCGGCGAGTTCATCGCGGCCCGCTACGGCCTGCGCCGCTACGATCCGCTGATCGTCCCCGGGGGGCCGCAAGCCGTCCTGTCGGTGACGCCCTACGCGCCGGTCATCCGCGACATGATCGCGCTGCTCGACAACTCGCATGGCTTCCAGCGGATCATCGGCATCTCGCATCACGATTGCCGCGCCTACAAGGAGACGTTCCCAGACCTCTCCGAGCGCGAGCGGCGTGCCCGGCAGGTCGACGATCTCCGCAGCTTCATGGTGGAGATGCGGGCGCTGGTGCCGAACGTGGACGTGGATGCTTTTTACTCCGAGCCGCTCGCGCGGCACCTGCGGTTCGTCCAGGTCGCCTGACCCGTTTGTGCGCCACGTCAGAGGTGCTTGTGCATTGCGTGGAGGCAGAGTCTCATGCCTCAGAGGGCGTTCGCACCTGCACGATCACGGCATCCTCTACGACGGTGAACTCGTGGGCCGCGCCGCGTGGAAGGTGGTAGGCACTGCCGGCACCAAGTGTCACCTTGCTACTGGCAGTTCGAATCTCCACGACGCCGCTCACGATGTAGCCAACCTTGTCGTTCATCTCGTGGTCCGAAGGGCCGGTAGAGAACCCGCGTGGTACGGTGTATTCGGCCAGTGAGACGCCACCCTCATCAATCAAGCGACGGATGCTCACACCGTCTGTGCGGCTAACGATCTCGGCGTCTGCTCGTGTCCGAAATGAACCAGATGTCATGGTAGGAATCCGATCTGAGTCATCCTCGACTACCCGCCAGATGGTTCCGACCCTGTGACCGTCCTGGAGGGTGGCGACTTCGTGGTGCAGCAGCGCGCCAAGGTGTAGGCAGGCCGCTGGAATATCGTGCGCGCTGCTGGCACGGTCCCTACAGGCGGCCGCGCGCCTTCAGCTCCAGGTAGGTGGCGACCACCTGGGCTGACAGCCGGTCGGCCGGCAGGTCCAGCGTGATGACGCCCTGGCCGCTCAGGCTCGCCAGGACATGCCGCCGCTCGTCGAGCAGGCGCTGCGCCACGACCTGCTCGTAGAGCTGTTGGGCGTCGCGCGGCTCGCGGGCGGCCGGGCCGGTCAGCGACGGGTCGGCCACCGTCACCACGGCCACGAGATGCTGGCGGGCCGCTCGCGCCAGGTGCGCCACCAGCGCCCGCGACGGCTCCGGGTCCGAGAGGTCCGTGAACAGCACCAGCAGCGAGCGGCGCAGCCCGCGACTGTGCAGGTAGGTGAACGCGCGGGCGTGGTCGCTCTCGGTCAGCTCGGGTTCCAGCCGGTAGAGCGTCTCCAGAATCG
This sequence comes from Chloroflexota bacterium, assembly GCA_020850535.1. Classification (NCBI taxonomy): domain Bacteria; kingdom Bacillati; phylum Chloroflexota; species Chloroflexota bacterium. The sequence continues at coordinate 44,930 of JADZEM010000112.1, read as the reverse complement.
AGAGGAACGCCCGCCGGCCCTTCTGGGGCGGGAGAAACGCCTTGACCGTGTCGGCGTAGGCCAGCAGGGAGACGCGGTCGCCGCGCCGACCGGCCGCGTAGGTCAGCAGCAGGCCGGCGTTCAGGGCGTGGTCGAGCTTGGTCAGTCCGTCCGCCACCGCGCCCATCAGCCGGCCGGCATCCAGCAGCACCACCACGTTCTGGCTGCGCTCGGTCTCGTACTCGTTGCTGATGGCGATGCCCCGCCGGGCCGTCGCCTTCCAGTTGATGCGCCGAAGCTCGTCGTCGGGGACGTACTCGCGCAGGCGCTCCAGCTCGGTGCCAGCCCCGAAGCGGCGCGCCACCCGGGTGCCGGCCTCCATCTCCAGGCCACGCCGCACCAGCAGGTCGTAGCGGCGGAGATCGAGCAGGTTCGGGTAGACGCGCACATCGCGATCCAGCGGGTAGGCGTGCTGGCGGTCCACCAATCCGAGGGCGCTCCGGTAGCGCACGACCACCCGCCCGAAGCGATAGTCGCCACGGCGGGGCGGGACCAGGATGTAGCGCACGGCCAGCGAGTCGCCAACGGGAACCGTGCCCTCGTGGAAGGTCTGGTTGGCGCGGAACTCGAACGGGTGCTCGTCGCGCAGGCGGAAGGCGAGCGGGCGCGGCCCGCGATTCTCCAGCATCAGTGTGACGGCGTTCTCAGCCCCCAACGAGAGCCGGTCCGCCACCTGCCGGCGGACCGTCAGGCGGTCGGGGCTGGCCGTCATGCGGACATCGACGGCCACCAGCCCCAGTACGCCGACGAGCAGCGGCAGGGAAAGCCACTGGAGGCCCGGCAGCAGATCGCCAAAGGCCAGCGGCGCCAGGGCGGCCAGCGCCAGCCAGAGCAGCCGCCAGCGCGGGATCAGCGAGCGGAGCAACGTCATGTCCGGATCCGCTCGTGGCCGGCCGTGCCCACGCGGGGGTAGTCGCCGCTCACCGCGGGACTGGCACGCCCGCCAGGGTCCGGTTCAGCACATCGTCTGCCGTCAGCCCCTCGATCTCCGCATCCGGCTTGAGGATGATCCGGTGTCGAAGCGTCGGCCCGACCAGCTCCTTCACGTCGTCCGGGGTGACGTACGGCCGGCCGCGCAAGGCGGCCAGCGCCCGCGCCCCGAGCGCCAGCGCCAGGGGACCGCGCACGCTGCTGCCGAGTTGCAGATCGTTGTTGCGGCGCGTGGCCCGGCCGATCTCGACGATGTAGGCCAGCACGTCCGGCTCGACCGCCACGCGGCCCAGGTCGGCGCGGCAGGCCAGCAGGTCGGCCGGTCCGAGGACCGCCCGCAGGCCGGCCGCCTCCAGGTGGTTGCGCTCGAAGCCGGCGAGGTGCCGGCGCACCACCTCCTGCTCGACCTCCGCCGAGCCGTGATCGACGCGCAGCTTGAACATGAAGCGGTCAAGCTGCGCCTCGGGGAGCGGGTAGGTGCCCTCATACTCGACCGGGTTCTGGGTGGCAATCACCATGAACGGCTCGGGGAGCGGGTGTCCGACGCCGTCCACCGTGACGCGCCGCTCCTCCATCGCCTCCAGCAGGGCGGCCTGAGTCTTGGCCGGCGCGCGGTTGATCTCGTCGGCCAGCAGGACATGGCAGAAGACCGGCCCGCTCCGGAAATGGAACTCGACGGCGCGCGGATCGAAGACCGTCGTGCCGACGACATCCGATGGCATCAGGTCTGGCGTGAACTGGACCCGCCGAAACGTGCCGGCGACCAGGGCAGCCAGCGTCTGAGCCAGGAGCGTCTTGGCGGTGCCCGGCACGCCCTCCAGCAGCACGTGCCCGCCGGCCAGCAGGGCGGCGAACAGCAGCTCGAACGTGGCCTCCTGCCCGACGATGGCCCGGGCGGTCTCGGCCCGGGCGACGGCGTACGCCTGGGCCAGCCGGGCCAGCGGATCGGGTGGCTGGCTCGGGGGGTTGGCGGGCTGGCCTGGATGGCCCGAAGGATCGACGGTCATGCCGGCCAGACCTCCCGCATGATCGCCAGCTTCTCGTCGCTGAGGTAGCCGTACCGCTGCACCCAGCAGCCGCGCGCTTCGCTGGCGAGGACGGCCTGCAGCACCCGGCGGAACTCCTCGGGCGGGCGGTAGCTGTGGACGTAGGCCAGGCAGTCGGCGCCGTGGCCGCCGGCCGCTGCCAGCCCGATAGCCTGGTTGACCTTCCGGGTCAGCGCTTCGGGGGTGATCGGGTGCGGCTCATCCGGTCGGGGCATGTCGTACTCGGCCAGGGTCTGCCGATGCTCGTCGGGCGGCGTTGGCAGGTCGAGCGCCGCCTGGACGGCCCGCGGCACGGCGCGCTCGTCCAGCCCGGGGTTCCAGGCGAGCAGGGACTCCGACCACCAGCGAACGATCATCGGCCAGTGGAAGGTGAACAGCTTGCAGCGCGTCGCCTGGGCCACGTCCGGGCCGTGGACGGTGCGGTAGTCCATGCCGGTCAGGCGGGACCACGGCGGCGCGAACCCGTTCAGTCCGAGCGCCACGCCAGAGGCGCCGGCCGCGTTCATGGTCTGCCGCAGATCGGCGATGGCCTCGCGGACGGACGACGCCTTGAACCGCAGCAACTCCCCGAAGCCTGGATACGCGACCAGCCCATCGGCCACCAGGAACGTCAGGTCGGCGGCGTCAGTGGCCCGCGCGAGGTTTGCTGGCCGGAGCGCGTGCAGCCGGTCCCAGAGCGCCCGCGCGTCCCGCCGGATCAGGCCCCAATCGAACCCTCGGCGGGCCGCTGCTTCCTGGCAATGGTCGCAGAAGCAGACGAACACATCCTCCAGGAAGTAGCAGGTGTACTCGGGCCAATCGACGAAGATGCCGTCCACGTCGGCGTAGTGGGCCAGCGCGTCGAGCATGCGCGCCCGCCCGAGCGCGCGGACGTTCGGGTTGTTGAGGCAGCCGTGGCCGGCCACCACGCGCTCGGCAATCGTGCCGTCGATCCGCACGGGGCGGTCGGTGATGGTGCCGATGCTGTCGCCACTGCCCACAGACTGGCCGCCGGGCGCTCCTGGCAGGGTGTACGGGCTGATCTGAATCTCGACGGCGAGGCTCCGCGCCCTGGCCCCCTCGACGATCTGCCGCACGACGTCCACCCGCAGCTCGGGTGGCGCGAGCGGCGGCGCGTTGTACGGCAGCGCGGACCAGCGGGCGGCGTCGGGCTGGTGCGGCGTGTAGCCGCGCATCCACAGCTCGCGCTTGCCCCAGAGCGGTCGGTCGAGCAGGCGCACGCCGCCGCTGACGTCGATGGGCGGCTCGCGGGAGCCTTCGCCGGTCGGGGCGGGCGCGTACACCCCGAGCGTAGGCGAGATGGCTGTGGCTCCCGCCCGCACGATGGTGTCGAGGACGCGGTCCAGCCCCTCGTCCTGCACTTCGGCCGGCGTCATCACCACGCCAAGCTGCCGGCCCGTCACGTTCGTCGGCATGATCCTCCCCCGCAATGCTGGGAGAGCCTAGCAGAAACCGTCAGGGGGAGCGCTCCTGTGGCCGTCGCCGATGTGCGGATCGGTGGCCCACCGACGCGGGGATCCGCTGCCTGTCGCCCTCGAGGTCAGCGCGGCGACGCGGTCGATTCTCGGACCACCAGTGGCATCGGCAGACTCTTGCTGGCCGGTGCCGGACCTCCGTTGGCCAGTGCCAGTCCCAGTTGTACCGCCGTCGTCCCGGCCAACGCGGCCGACGACGTGAGCGCCGTCAGCCTTGGAACCAGGATCTCGGCGACGCTCAGCGCGTAGCACGAGGCGACTGAGAGATCGTGCGGGATCGCCAGGCCGGTGTCACGGGCCGCCTGGTAAACGCCGGCCGCCAGGATATCGTCGGCGCAGACGATGGCCGTGGGCGGCGCATCGAGTCCGAGCAGCCGCTGGGTCGCCGCTGCGCTGGCCGTCAGCGCCCAGTCGGCCTGGGCCAGGTAGCGCGGCTCAGGTTCGAGCCCGGCCTCGTGGAGTGCTCCCTGGTAGGCGCGGACCCGGCCGCCGCTGTGGGCCGGCGCCGCGAGGTACGCGATCCGCCGGTGGCCGAGCGAGATCAGGTGCCGCATCATCTCGCGCACGCCGTCGCGGATGGCCTCCATCACCGACGGCACACCGGGCACAGCATCGTTGAGCAGCACAACCCGTCCCTCGAACGGACGGAGGTCGTCCACGGTTGGCGGCGGGTCGATCTGGAGAATCAGGATGTCGACCTGTCCGGAACCGATCGCCTCAGAGACCGTCTCGCGCCAGTCCGTACCTGGCGCCGTCCCGAGCAACATCAGGTTGTAGCCGGCTTCGCGCGCGGCCTGTTGCGCTCCGACCAGTTGATGCCCCTGCCAGGGCGTCGGCGTGCTGCTGGTCGTGAAGTAGCCAATGACGTGCATCCGGCCCAGTCGGAGCCCGGCCGCGGCGAGGTTCCGCCGGTAGCCGATCGCCTTAGCAGTCGCCAGGACGTGGTCGCGGGTACGCGCCGAAACCTTGCCTGCCGTCTTGCCGTTCAGGACGCGCGAGGCGGTGAGTGGTGACACCCCAGCTCGGGCGGCGAGATCGTAGATCGTCGGGCGACGCCCCGATTTCACAGTCCCTGGTTCGTTGTTCACCGCCCCATCCCTGCAACGCCGACATCCGCCGCACCGGCGCAAGCTCGGCTCACCCCGGATTGTACGCGTGGGGCGACGTAGCCCAGCCGTTCCCACCGGACGCAGTCCCGCCGCCGGCTCGTGTGACGGTACACGAACCGATGAGATTAGTCCTTGCTAATAGTGAGGTAACATCGATATTATCTCGCCCGTACCTACCGACCCGTTCGGACGCTGCCGGGTGGCCAGATGCCGTGACGGTTCCCACACCGTTGGGGTGAATCCGCGCCTTCCACCCGAGATCGACAGAGAAGAGGAACCTATGGTGATCGCTTCCACTAGCCCGGATCGCTCAGCCGGTGGGCGTGTGATCGGTCAGCGCCGGCCAGCGTACCAGTCAGCATATCGCCGGCTTCGGTTGCCCCTCGTGACGCTGCTCATCGTCTCGCTGGCGCTTCTCCACGTGCTGACGCCACCGGCCGTAGCCGAGGGCGCGCTGGTCGTGACGGACGTCGCCGGCCGCACGGTGACGGCGCCGGTCCAACGGGTGATCCTGGCGGATGGCCGCCAGCTCCACCTCATCGCCTCGCTCGACAGCGAGGATCCGGGCCAGCGCCTCGTCGGCTGGGAGAATCAGCTCGATGCAAACGAGTACGACGCCTGGGTTCGCTATCAGCAGGCCTCGCCGAAGCTGACCGAACTGCCGACGTTCGGCCTCGCCCAAAACGGCGCGTTCAGCGCCGAGCAGGCCATCGCGTTGCGCGCGGATCTGGTCGTGTTCGGAATCCACCAGCTTGCGGCAACGCGCGACTCCGGCCTCATCGACACCCTGCAGCGGGCCGGCATCCCGAGCGTCTTCATCGACTGGCGCGAGCGCCAGCTTGAGAACACGGTCCCGAGCATCCTGCTGCTGGGGCGGCTCTTCGGGAAGGAGGCCCGCGCCCAGGAGATCGCTGATTTCTACCTCAGGCACGTCCAGCGGGTGTTCGGCCGTGTCGAGATGCTCAAGGGCGACCGTCCAACCACCTTCCTGATCCGCTCGGCCGGCTACGGCGACTGCTGCTCGACGTTCGGCCGCTCGAACCTGGGCGACCTGATCGAGCGGGCCGGTGGCAACAACGCCGCCATCGGCCGCATCCCGGGCGCGACCGGCAGTCTGAGCCCGGAGGGCGTGCTCTCTATCGACCCCGAGGTCATCATCGCTACCGGCTCAGATTGGAGCAAGACGCCGAATCTCGGGGCGTACTTGAGCATGGGCTACGATGCCGATCCGGCTACCGTGCAGGAGCAGCTACGGAAGCTCACGACCGCGCCCGGTTGGGCTGGTCTGCGTGCGGTGAAGGGTCAGCGCTTCCACGGCATGTGGCTCGGCTTCTTCAACAACCCGTTCCACTTCGCGGCGCTCGAGGCGATGGCGAAGTGGCAGTACCCGGAGCAGCTCGCGGACATCGACCCGGAGCAAACGCTGCGGGAGTACCACGAGCGCTTCATGCCGTTCCCGCTCAGCGGCGTGTTCTTCGCGACGTTGACGAACTGATCGCGGGTCGTCTCGTATCCTGCCCGCTACTGGGCGCTCGCCTGCCGCCGACGACGAGCGCCCAGCAGCGGACGCTGCCGGCCCGACCGCCGTGCTGCCACACAAACCGACGAAGCTCGTGCTTGCGGGTCGATAGGTAACATCGATATAACTTCCTGCGCGATCCCTGCCTCGCTCGGTCGTGGTCGAGGTGGTCGGGCTGTCGGCACGCTCTGCGGCGGGTGCTGCTCTACGAGCCCGGGAGGTCCATCCATGTACTTCGATTGGCGGCTCTATGCGCTGACCCGGGGCCTTCGAGGGCGGATACTGGCCGCCGCGCTGATCGGCTTGCTCGGGATGCCGCTCAACCTGGGGAGGCTGGCGCTGTCGGGCGTGGTGCTGGCCGAGATCATGCGCGGCCGGCCCATGGTCGAGGTGCTGCCGATGGTTGGCGTGATCGCGTTGCTGATCGTCGGGCGTGGGCTGGTCCAGCTGTGGAAGGAAGACGTCGCCAACCGGACGAGCGCGGAGATGAAGGTCCGTCTCCGCGAGAAGCTGTACCGCCACGTGCTGTCGCTCGGGCCAGGCTGCATCGATCAGCAGCGGTCGGGAGGCGTCGCCCTCAGCCTGGTGGACAGCGTCGAGATGCTGGAGACGTTCTTCGGTCAATATCTGCCGCAGTTGCTGGTGGCGGCGCTGACCCCGGTCATTGTCTTCCTGTTCATGGTCTGGCTGGACGTACCGACCGCCCTGGTCTTTCTGGGATTCGCGATCTTCACCCTGCTCGTCCCGTCGCTGTTCCACAAGCTGAACAGCGCCAGCTCGATGCGCCGCCGAATCTCCTATGCGGCGTTCGGCAGCGACTTCGTGGACAGCGTCCAGGGCCTGCCGACGCTCAAAGCGTTCGGTCAGAGCCACGCGCACGGAGATCTCCTGGCGGCCCGCTCTCGCCACCTCTACCGCAGCACCATGCATGTGCTGGCCGCCAACAGCATGACTGGCGGCCTCACCGTGCTCGGCATCTCGGCGGGCGCGGCGGTGGCGCTCGGGTGGGGAGCGCTGCGGGTCCAGCAGGGCACGCTCGATTTGCACGTGCTGCTGATCGTGCTGATGCTCGGGGTCGAGGTCTTCCGGCCGCTGCGCGAGCTGGCGGCGCTCTACCATCGCGGGATGGTCGCCATGTCCGCGTCGGTCGCCATCTTCGCGGTGCTGGACACGAAGCCCGAGGTGGTCGATCCGGCCCCATCGGCGTCTGGCGTCGCTCGCCTCGCCCTCACCGTGACGTTCGAGAACGTCCGCTTCACGTACGACACCCGCCGTTCGGAGGCGCTCGCAGGCCTCTCGTTCACGCTCGACGCGGGCAAGATGCTCGGGGTGGTCGGGCCGAGCGGGGCTGGCAAGTCCACGCTGGTCTGGCTGATGCTGCGCTTCTACGATCCGAGCAGCGGCCGAATCCTCGTGGGAGGCCGCGACCTCCGCGAGATTCCGCTGGCCCAGCTACGCGAGACCGTGGCGGTGGTGACCCAGGATACGTACCTCTTCTACGGCACAGTAGCCGAGAACCTGCGGATCGCGAAGCCGAATGCGACGCAGGCCGAGATCGAGGAGGCTGCGCGATCCGCCAACGCCCACGGCTTCATCAGCGAGCTTCCGAAAGGGTACGATACGGTCGTCGGGGAGCGCGGCGCCCGGCTCTCCGGTGGGCAGCGCCAACGGCTCGCCATCGCCCGTGCGATCCTCAAGGACGCCCCGATCCTGGTCCTGGACGAGGCGCTCTCCAGCGTGGACGCCGAGAACGAGGCGGCCATCCAACAGGCGCTCGAACGGCTCCAGCGCGGTCGCACGACGCTGGTGATCGCCCATCGGCTGTCGAGCGTCACCAACGCGGACCAGATCCTGGTACTCCAGGACGGCAAGGTGGCCGAGCTAGGCCGCCACACCGAGCTGCTGGCGGCCGGCGGCGTCTACGCCTCCCTCATGGCCGCTCAGCGCGCCGAGTCCACGTCCGATGTCGTCATCAATGCTGACGATCTGGACGCTGAGCGGCCCCCCGTCGCCGCTTCCGTCGCTGGCACCAATGGGCACGTGTCGGCCCCGGCCCGGCCCGCCGCGCCCGCCCGCTCGATCCCACTGCTCGGCCTCTGGGCGCGACTGCTGGCGCTCGTGAAGCCGTGGACGGGTACCCAGATCGCCGTGTTCCTGCTGGGGTTGGCACACGCGGCGGCAGTCGTCGGGCTGACAGTTGTCAGCGCACTCCTGGTCCGCGTGGCGGCGGCCGGTGCAGACTTGACGTCTTGGCTGTGGTCGCTCGGAGTCGTGGTGGTGCTGACCGGCTTCCTTCGGTGGTCCGAGTCGTGGCTGGCCCACGATCTCGCGTATCGGCTGCTGGCCGAGATGCGCATCGACATGTACCGGGCGCTCGATCCGCTGGCCCCGGGCTACGTGCTGCGCCGGCGGACCGGCGACCTGGTCAGCACCGTCACGTCGGACGTGGAGGCCGTCGAGTACTTCTTCGCGCACACCATCGCGCCGGCGTTCGTGGCGGTGCTGGTGCCCGCCGGCGTGCTGGCGGCGCTTGGCGTGATGGGCTGGCCGCTGGCGCTCGCCCTGCTGCCGTTTCTGGTGGCGGTCGGCCTGAGCCCGGTGATCGGGCAGAAGGCGTCCGTGGGCGCGGCGACGCTGGCCCGCCAACGACTCGGCCTCGTCAACGCCCACATCGTGGACGGCGTCCAGGGGCTCAGGACGGTCGCGGCGTTCGGGTACGGCCCCGGCCGATTGGCCGAGATCACCACCAACGGCCGCTCGCTCAGCGAAGCCCAGTTGCATTTCTTGCACCTGCAGGCGATTCAGAGCGGCGTCATCGAGATCGTGACGGCGCTCGGTGGCCTGGCCGTCATGGTGGTAGGCGGCTACCTCGCGCAGAGCGGCCAGCTTGCGCCGACGCTGGTGCCGCTGGCAACGTTGCTGGCGCTCTCCTCGTTCGGGCCGGTCACGGACATCGCGAAGGTGGCGAAGCAGCTTGCGGAGACCCTGGCGGCCTCTCGGCGCGTGTTCGCCGTCCACGACGAGCCGGTCCTCCTCCATGATGGCCCGGTCCGGCAGTTGCCAGCGGCCGTCCGGACCGCGCCTTCCGTCACCTTCGAGGGTGTGACATTCTCCTACGGGACCGGCGAGACGCCGGCCCTCCAGGATGTGACGTTCTCCATCGAGGCCGGCCAGACGGTTGCGCTGGTCGGCCGGTCCGGCTCCGGCAAGACCACCGCCGCACACCTGATCCTGCGCTTCTGGGACGCCACGGCGGGTCGAATCACGGTGGGCGGCCTGGACGTGCGCGAGCTCCGACTCGACGCGCTGCGGCAGCAGGTGGGGCTGGTGGCGCAGGACACCTACCTGTTCAACAGCAGCCTGGGCCATAATTTGAAGCTGGCCCGTCCTGACGCCTCGGATGCCGACCTGGACCGGACGACCGCCCTCGCCAACGCGGATGGCTTCGTGGCGCAGCTGCCGGATGGCTACGAGACCCGCGTCGGCGAGCGCGGCGCGCACCTGTCAGGCGGCCAACGGCAGCGGATCGCCATAGCTCGGGCGCTGCTCAAGGACGCGCCGATCCTGGTGCTGGACGAGGCGACCTCGCACCTGGATGCCGCCAGTGAGCTCCAGGTGCGCGGCGCACTCGACCGGCTGATGTGCGGGCGAACGACGCTGGTGATCGCGCACCGGCTCTCGACCATCAGGAACGCCGACAAGATCGTCGTGCTGGACGCTGGGCGGATAGCCGAGCAAGGCACGCACGACGAGCTCCTGGCCCGTGGCGGGGTGTACGCACGCCTGGTCTCCTCGCAGCTCGGCGGCATGACTGCGGCTGGCCCGGCGACGGGGGCCACGAACGGGCGCAGTCTGGGCGACCCTGGAAGCGCTAGCGGCGCCCACGCGGCCGGTGTCGGTGCTGGTGGATCGATACCCTGATCCCCAGGCCGACCGCGTGGCCGAAGCGCTTGTTCAGCTTGATCAGGCTGTTTCACCATCGGGGATGGGGCCGGCCGATCCGGGGGGATTGTCAGAACCTGCTGACTTCGTTCAGCTCAGCAGGGGACGTTCCCCACCGGGCCGCGCAGCACCGCCTCGGCGATCTTCCGTTTGAGCAGGCGGCCACCGGCGGGCGTGGCTGTCAGCGTCCCGTTCTCGACCACCACGACGCCGTGCTGGATCGTCGTGGTCGGCCAGCCGTCGATCTGCCAGCCTTCCCAAGGGCTGTAGTCCGACTCGTGCAGGTCGGCCTGGTCGATGGCGCGGGACACGGTCGGGTCGATGATGGCGAGGTCGGCGTCGCTGCCCGGCGCGATGGCCCCCTTCTGCGGGTACAGCCCGAGGATCCTGGCGGCGTTCGCCGACGTCAGGTTGACGAACCGCTCCAGCGAGAAGCCGCGCCGCACGACGCCCTCGGTGTACACGATGCTCATGCGCGGCTCGACACCCGTGTTGCCGCCCGTCGTATCGTCGATCCTGGTGCCCTGGATCTTGACGGCGAGCGTGGTGCAGACTTCGTCCGTGGCGACCGTCGAGATCGTGCCGTTCGCCATGCCGGCCCAGAGGGCGCGGTTGTCCTCCTCGCCTTTGAGCGACGGGTAGGTGTGGTACATCTGGCCGTTCGGACGGCGATAGTCCGCGCTGGTGTAGTTGGCGTACTGGTGGAGCGTCTCGCCGTAGATCGGGACGCCCCGGCTGCGGGCCTCCGCGACGGCCTGCACGCCGCTCGCCGCGCTGACGTGGACCATGTAGAGCGCAGAGCCGACCAGCTCGGCCAGCCGGATGATGCGCCTGAACGAGAGGTCTTCCGAGAGGGTGTTGTGGACCTCCGCAAGGTGCTCGAAGCCCGTCCGCCCCTCCCGCGTCAGCTTCTCGTACAGGTACATGACGATGTCGTCGTCTTCGGAGTGGATCGCGGCCAGCCCACCGGCCTTCGCCAGCGCCTGGAGCACTTCCCAGATGTGCCCGAACAGCACCCGCCGTCCGCGCCGGCTGGGGGTGATGTCGGTCGTGAACAGCTTGAAGCTGGGGAAGCCAGCCTGGACCGTCTCCCCGATCTGCGCCAGCACCTCGGGCGGCGGCGCTCCCGTCAGCAGCGGGTGAAAGGCGTAGTCGGTGCAGCACTGGCCGGCCCAGTCGCGGTCTCGCCGCTCGACGGTCTGCTGAAGCGTCTCGCCCGGCTCCCAGGCCGCGAAGTCGATCAGCGTGGTGGTGCCGCCGAAGAGGGCGGCCCGGCTGACTTGCTCGGGGCCGGCGCTCAGGGCGCCGGACGTGCCCGGGAAGGGGACCGGCCACTTCGCGTGGATGTGCGGATCGACGCCGCCGGGGACCACGATCTTGCCGGTGGCGTCGATGGTCCGCCCGACGTCGTCGGTCAGCGAGCCGGGCGCCGCCACCGCGACGATGCGGTCGCCCTGGATCGCCACGTCGTACCCCCCGACGCCGTGCGGTGTGACGACCCTGTCACTCCGAACCACCAGATCGAGCATGGCTGCACCTCCGGCGACTTCCCCAACCTCGGCCAGGAGGTTGGTCGGACTCAGGATAGCCGGAGCGGGGAAGCAGCGCGAGCCCTCTGACCAACCACGCATTGACCGGAGTCCCGTCCCTGCGTCCCACAGCCGGCCGTTCTCACAGAGGCGGGGCTGGCGGCCGCGATCATCTCCTGGAGAGCAGGCGGACCTCCTGATGCGCGCGTTCTTCTCGTTCGGCTGGCCACTCGCGGGTCAACCATCGATTCGCACTGCGCTCTCGCTGCTGCTGCTGGGCATCATCGCCCTGTACACCCTCACGCTGAGCGCCATGTTCGCGGCCTACGAGCATGGCCTTGAACGCCAGCACCTTGTCACGCTGGTCAACGGCGCTGCACACGCCACAGCCACGCTCGTGTCTGCACAGGTTGAGGAGCAGACCAACGCGCTGCGGATGGTCGCCGCCGATCCATCCCTCATCGACGAGCTGGACGGCCGGCGCTTTGACGCGCTGAACTCCCATCTTGAGCGCATCGGTCCGGTGAATCCGGCCTTCGGGCGGGTCGCCGTCATCGATACTGCTGGCCGCGTCGTCGCCAACAGCGTCATCGACAAGTCCCCGCTCGGCTCCGACTTCTCGACGCAGCCGCATGTGGTGACCGCGCTCACCCAGCAACGCGCCAGTGTTGGCGCGCCACGCCTCTCCAACAATGTCGTCACCGCGGACGCCCTCCCCGTCGTGCCGCTGGGCGTGCCCGTTGTCAGCACAGACGGTCGGACCATCGGTGTGCTCCAGGCCACCGTGCTGCTCCAGCGATTCGAGGCCGATCTCGCGGCGATTCGTGTCAACGGGACAGGCTACGTCACCGTGCAGAGCAGTGACGGGCACTACATCGCACACCCCGACGTTCGTCGCATCCTCACGCGCGATATCCTTCCAACAGAGGCCACCGGCAACCGCACGCGCTGCTCCTGGGACGCGAGCGGCGCCGAGTGCATCTCGTCCGAGCCGGTCCAGATCGAATCGACGGGTTGGCTGGTCAGCGTCCATCTGCCACATGCCGATCTTGACGCGACACGCCTGTGGCGTCTCGGCATCCTCCTCGGGGCGGCCGTCCTGACCGGGCTGCTGGCAACGGCGCTCGGCGTGGTGATCGCGCGACGGGTTGCTCAGCCGCTCGTCCGGCTGACGGCCACCGCCGAACGCGTCGCGACCGACGACGATGCCCTGTTGGCCGATCAGATACCAGCCACCCCCATCGCCGAGGTCAGGCGGCTGGCTGCTGCATTCGACCGCATGCAGGCCCGCTTGCGGCAGCATGCGGAGGATCAGCAGTTGGCCGAGGCGGCGCTCAAGCGGCAGGTCTCCCACCTGGAGATGCTCATCAGCCTCGATCAACGCGTGCGCTCATCAGACGGCGTTGACGCGGTGATCGCCGAGGTCATCAGCGCCTCCGCCGCCCTCCTGGATGCCCCGTTCGTCTCCTTCTGGACGACAAACGACCGCACACGCACGTTGAACCTGCGGGCAAACTCGGAGAGCGGGGACGGAATACCAGCCCCTCAGCTGCAAGCGCCGTATGGCGAGGGCGCGGCTGGCTGGGTGGCCGAGCATCGCCAGCGACTGGTCATCGACGACGTCTTTGCCGATGGCCGCTCGCTGGACCTCGACGGCTGGCGCAAGCGGGGGCTGCGCTCCTCACTCAACGTGCCCGTCAGCTACGAGGGCGAGATGGTCGGCGTGCTCTCGATCAACGGCCGCGAGCCGTTCAACCTGGACGCCTACGACGAACGCCTGCTCGACCTGTTCACGACCCAGGCCGCGACGGCGCTCCAGAGCGCCGCCCTCTACCGATCCCTGCACGAGGCAAACGCGGCGCTCGAAGTCTCCGTGCAGCACGCGAACGCGATGGCCGTGGCCGCGGAGCTGGCCAACGCAGCCAAGTCTCGGTTCGTCGCCACGATGTCGCACGAGATCCGCACCCCGATGAACGGCGTCGTCGGCATGACCGAGCTCCTCCTTGGCACGGACCTGACGTCCGAGCAGCGCGAGCACGTCCGCATGATCCAGGTCAGCGGCGACGCGCTGCTCCACGTCATCGACGACATCCTGGACTTCTCCAAGATCGAGGCCGGGCAGTTGCGGCTCGAATCGACGCCCTGCGACCTCCGGCTGCTGGTCGGCGACGTGCTGACGCTGCTCCAGAAACGCGCAGATGAGGCCAACGTCACCCTGTCGAGCGTCATCGCGCCGGACGTGCCGCCCGCGGTGCTGGGCGATCCGGTCCGTCTTCGGCAGATCCTGCTCAACCTCGTGGGCAACGCGCTCAAGTTCACGCAGGAGGGCTCGATCACCGTCCGCATCACCGTGGACGGCGAGGATGCCAATGGCTGCCGTCTGCGCCTTGTCGTCGCGGACACCGGCATCGGGATCTCGGAGGAGACGCTGCCGCTCCTGTTCAAGCCGTTCAGCCAGGCGGACTCCTCGACCACGCGTCGGTTTGGGGGCACCGGCCTGGGCCTCTCGATCTCGCGCCAGTTGGCGGAGCTGATGGGCGGCACGATCGCCGTCGAGAGCACGAGCGGCCAGGGCAGCACGTTCTCCGTGACGGTCTGCTTGCCCCGCGCGACGACGCCAGTCGATGCTCCGGACGTCGCCTCGCCGGTCGGTGGCCTACGGCAGCAGTACGCCGGCCGCCAGATCCTCCTCGCGGACGATGGCCTCATGAATCGCAAGGTGACGTCCCGGCTCCTCGAGCGGCTCGGCTGCACGGTCCACTGCGTGGAGAACGGGCAGGAGGCCGTCGAGGCTCTGACCCGTTCACGCTTCGACCTGGTCCTCATGGACTGCTACATGCCCGAGATGGATGGCTTCGCGGCGGCGGCAGCGTTCCGCGCCTGGGAAGCAGCCCAGCCCGGCCGCCCGCCACGGCATGTCCCGATCATCGCGCTCACCGCCAGCGTCACGGCAGAGGACCGTCAGCACTGTCACGCCTCGGGCATGGACGATTTCCTGACCAAGCCCTGTCGGGGCGACGACCTGAGCCGCACGCTGGACCGCTGGCTGCCGCCGGTCGCCGTCTAGCGCGAGGCTGGAGCAGCCTGGACCTCACCCAGAAACGGGACGCAGGCCGGCGGCGCGGCGGGCCAGCAGCATCTGCACGATCCGTTCGTAGCGCTCCGGGTCGGCCTGCCGCTTCTTCTTCGGGTCGGTGCGGCGGCCCTTCTCATGGTTGCAGCGGCTGTGCGCCAGCCCCAGGTTCGCCAGATCGTTCGTGCCGCCGTCCGTACGCGGACGGATGTGCTCCAGCGTCGCGCCCTCACCGGTCAAAGGGTCGAGCGCCAGCCGGCCGCCGCAGAAGAGGCACGGCCCTACCCACCGCCCCCGCTCGAAGACGAAGCGACAGTCACTCTCGGCCACCTGGACCTTGAGGAGCGTCGCCTTCGTCTGGCGGGTCATCGACAGGTGCTCACCGGGGCCGGGCGAGGCGGCTCAGGCGTCTCCGAGCGCTGCCGAGACTTCCAGGTTGTACTCACGGCGCTCGCCAACCTCCAGGATCGGCAGCGTGCCCCGGTCGCGGTTGTAGGCCCGGCCGCGCATGTCCGCGTTGCCCGGCTCGATACCCATCACGTAGGCGCGCTCCTTGAAGTTCCGCCACTGCCAGAGGAACGGCAGTTGCTCCTTGCGGTAGCGGATCGTCAGCGAGAGGCCGCGCCCACCCCCGAAGCCGGGGTTCAGCATGCGCGCCGAGGCCCAGCCGTCAGCGCCCGGGTTCACGTCGTGGACGACCACCCGCTCCTGGTAGCCGTAGGCCGGCCCCTGCACCTCTCGGGCGACGTCCACGATCTTCTGCGACTCGGCGTCGATGCCGTCCGTCCGCGCGACGTCCACCTCCAGGCGCGCGCCCTCGTCCAGCAGCGGGAAGCCGACGTTGAAGTGGTAGAGGATCATGTGGGCTTCGGGGCGGGTGCCGAGGTTCTCGACCATGTCGTGCAGCGTGAAGCGGTTCTCGCCCAGCCGGGCCGTGATCTCGCGCGTGAGCTGCAAGTGCTCGCCGTGGAACGAGATCTGGCGCATCTTCCCGCGCGCCCGCAGCACGTACTCGTCGCCATCCCAGTCGGTGTCCCAGGCGAGGCCACGCGCTGCCAGGGCGCTCGCCCGGCCGTGCAGCCCGAAGCGCTCGCCGCCATCCTCGGCCGGCTGGCCGTAGGTGTCCAGGCCGCCCGTCACAAAGAGGCCGCCCGGGAACGTCCGCAGCCAGTCGGACTCGTGCGCCGAGTAGTAGGCGGGATGGGCGTAGCCGACACCCGTCATGAACGAGAGCGGCACGCCGTCGATCTCGGCCAGCCCCACGTCCATCGCGCGGTCTGCCAGGACCGTGAAGCTCAGGCCGGCGCCCGTCCGAAACTCCAGCGCGCGCACGCCAGCCTCGGGGCCGTCCGTGTACGCCACCGGCCGAATCCCGGCCAACTGGCCCATGTCCGCCACGTACCGCGACAGCTCGGCGCGGGTCCAGGCTCTCCCGTAGAGCTGCACCATTCGTCCCCTCCCGCCAGCAATGCTGCTGATGGTGAGAGGATAGCGCGCCGACCACGATCGGTTGGACAACCTATTTGTCAGAGAGCATCTGGACATCGAGATGGCGCTGGTCTACGCTCGGCGACGAGACGCACAATCCTCGGAGGATGCAGTCCTATGCGGTCAGCCATCCGAGTCATCGTTCTGGCGCTGTGCGGCCTGCTGGCCGTCGGCGGAGGGGCGCTCCCCATGCAGGCACAGGCGCAGGCCCAGCCAGAAGTTGTCGCACACCACGCCGGCTCGCTCAACGGCGTGATGAACAACGACATCGGCCCGGGCTTCACAGCAGCCACCGGCTTCCCGTTCAAGAACACCGGCGGGCCGTCGGTCGGGCTGGCGAACCAGATCAAATCCGGCCAGATCCAGACCGACGTCTTCATGAGCGCCGACGCCGAGGTCAACGATCAGGTCCTGATGGGGCCGCCGAACGGCGACCTTGTCCGCTGGTACTTCATCATGTGCCGGCAGAAGATGGTGGTAGCGTACAGCCCGCAGGGTCGCTTTGCCGCCGACTTCGAGGCCGTGCGCGCCGGCCAGAAGCCCTGGTACGAGGCGCTCCAGCAGCCCGGGCTGGTGCTCAAGCGCTCTGATCCGCGCATCGATCCAGGCGGCTATCGCGGGGTCTTCACGCTGGCGCTGGCCGAGTCGTACTACGGCATCCCTGGCCTCAAGAACGCCGTCCTGGCGGGCGACGACAACGAGGAGCAGATCGCGACGGGCGCCTACGCCGGCCTGAAGGATGGCTCCATCGACGCCTACATCACCTATCTGACGAACGCCGTCGAGAACGATGTGCCGTACCTGGAGCTGCCGAAGGAAGTAGATCAGAGCGACCCGGCCCTCGCGCGGTTCTACTCGACGGCGGCCTACACCAATCCCCAGGGGCAGACCTTCCGGGGGACGCCGCTCGTCTACGGCGTGACGATCCCGACGAACGCCCGCAATCCTGAGGGGGCGGCGGCGTTTGTGCGCTATCTGGTGACCGAGGCCGGGCAGCAGGCGCTGGCAAAGCGCGGCTTCGCACCGTCCGAGACGCTGGTGGGCGGCGACGAAGCCGCCGTGCCGGAGTCGCTGCGGGGGCTGGTCCGAGGACGGTACGCACCGTAGCGGTGGTGCCGGTCAGACGGAGAAAGGCTGCCGCCGTGTGGTAGGCTGTACAGAGACGTACAGATCTGTACAGGAGTGGGAGTCTGACCTATGCCGTCACAAGATCCACCTACCGAGACCATCAACGTCACCGAGGCGCGGCGCAACTGGAGTGGGCTGCTCAGCCGCGTCTTCCGCAAAGAGGCCCGCGTCGTCGTCGAGAAGAGCGGCATCCCGGTGGCGGCCATCATCCCGTACCGCGAGTACGAGCTGTTCCTGCACATGAAGGCGCGCCGCGACGAACGCTTCAAGGCAATTGAAGCCCTGGCAGAACCCTTCAAGGATATCCCAGCAGAAGAGATCGAGCGCGAGGTTGCGAAGGCCATCGCCGAAGTCCGTGCTGAGAATCGTGAGCGTCGTGCGCAGGAACAGGCGACGCGTGAGCCGGCCGCCACGCGCCTATGAGGCGTACGGCCCTTGATACCAACACGCTGGCATCTGGTGCCGTGGGACTCCTCATCCAATCAAGCACGCCTGGACGATTGATCCGTGAGTGGCAGCGCGGGCGATACGAACTGATCCTGTCAGACCATCTTCTTCGCGGAGGTTGAGCGGACGCTGGCGAAGCCGTACTTCCGAGCACGGGTCTCGCCAGCCCGTCTGCTGGCGCTCCTCCAGATGCTCAAGGCTGAAGCAACCTTTGTCGAGATCACCGAGACGGTGGTCGGCGTCGCCACCCACCCAGAAGACGACCTCGTGCTGGCCACGGCAGCCAGCGCTCGTGCGGACTTCCTCGTGACCGGGGATCACGACCTGCTGCGTCTTGGCGAGTTTCGCGGGACGGTCATTGTGAGCCCGCGTGACTACCTGGCGATGCTGCCCGGCCTGTAGCCCGTCGAGTGCGAGGGCATGGGAATGACCCTATCGGCCGAAGAGGGCCTCGGCATTGCCAGATGCGATCCGCTCGGCGAGCTCCCGAGGCAACTGGCGTAGCCACGCCCGCACGTCGGCCATCAGCCTCGGGAGCTGCGGCCAGCGCGAGGGGATCCAGGTGTCCGTGCCGATCATGAAGCGGTCCGGGTACTTCGTGAAGAGGGCCGCCCAGGCCGGATCGATCTGGCCGCCACTGGCGATGTCCGTGCGGAGGGCCGTCTCAACCCAGACGTTGGCGCAGCGGGTCAGCACGTCGTCAATGGTGGCCGGCGAGGCGCTCATGCCGGCGTGCGCCCAGAGGATCTTCGCGTCCGAACGCACGCCTGCCAGCGCGACAACCCCCGCTGCGTCGGTGTGGGCGTGCAGGACGATGTCGTACTCGGCGGCGAGATCGGCGAAGCGGCGCGGCGCCCGGTTCGGCGTGTCGCCGGCCTCTATGTGGAACTCGCCGATGCCCCGGTAGCCGCCCTTCGCGAGCCGTTCCTCGACATAGGCGATCGCGCTGCCGTCGCCCGTCCAGGTCGTCATGTCGGCGCGAGTGCGGTACGGCCGCAGGACCGGCACGATCCGCCCCGGCGCGAACTGGACCAGGTGCAGAGTGCCGTCGTCGGGCGTGCTCGACATCAGGGCGCGGTACACGCCAGCCTGATCCATCAGCGCGATGATGTCCTGCGGTGAGAACAAGCCCCAGGCGTCCTGGCTGTAGTGGAGGTGGGTGTCGAAGATCGGGAAGTCGGCGTCCTGCGCGGCCGGGCTGGCGCTGGCCGGGGCCGGCCAGAGCGGCAGCAGCAGCACCGCCACCGTCAGCACGACGGCGAGGCGGGCATGGTGCGACCGGATGAGTCGGCCAGCTTGAATGACAGACGCGGCCATGCGTGTGTACCTCACCGTGCAAAGGCATGGTAGCAGCCGCCGCGCGAGAAACGGGCTGTGACTGCCCTGTGACGCCGGGGTACTCCACCGCCATGTAGGCGGTGCTATGCTTCGGGTGTCAGAGATGACTGACTCGCGAGAGGCAGTCAGACGCAACGGCAGACCGACGCGCAAGCGAATCGCCGATGCGGACGCAGGTGGGGTGACGGTCAGCGCCCCGTTCGCTCAGTGACCGACGACCCGGAGGGCGCAAGCTTTCCGGGTCGTTTGCCGTTCTCCGCTGGCGTCAGACGGGTGCGCTGCTGGACCAGTCAGCTCGCATCGTGTGGCTTCCAGCGGCCAGCGTCGGCTACCGTCACCCGGCGGGAGGCCCGCCATGGACTTCGAGCTGTCGGACGAGCAGCGCGCGTTCCAGCGTGCGGCGCGCGAGTTCGCCGCCCGCGAACTCCTGCCGTACGCCGCGCAGTGGGACGCCGAGGCCGTGTTCCCCCGCCAGACCATCGCGCGGGCCGGCGACCTCGGCTTCTGCGGCCTCTACACCGGCGAGCAGTATGGCGGCCTGGGGCTGCCTCGCCTCGATGCCGCCCTGGTCTTCGAGGAGCTGGCCGCTGCCTGCACGTCCACCACCGCCTTCATCACCATCCACAACATGGTCACCTGGATGGTCACGGCGTTTGGGCAGCCGGATGCAGCCGAGTACTGGGGACCGCAACTGGCGAGCGGCCAACTGCTCGGCTCGTATTGCCTCACCGAGCCGGGCTCTGGGTCGGATGCGGCTTCATTGCAGGCCCGTGCCGTCCGTGACGGTGACTGGTACGTCCTGAGCGGCAGCAAGGCGTTCATCTCGGGGGCCGGCGCCACCGACGTGCTGGTGGTGATGGCGCGCACCGGCGGCCCCGGACCCTCTGGGATCTCGGCGCTGCTGGTAGACGCCCGCAGTGTGGGCATCCGCTACGGCAAGAACGAGCACAAGATGGGCTGGAACAGCCAGCCGACCCGCGCCGTGTTCTTCGACGAGGTCCGCGTGCCGGCCGCCAATCGGCTTGGCGCGGAAGGCGCGGGCTTCAAGATCGCGATGCGCGGCCTGGATGGCGGGCGCATCAACATCGCGGCCTGCTCGGTGGGCGCGGCCCAGGGGGCGCTGACGCTGGCGCAACGCTACCTCCACGAGCGCCAGCAGTTTGGCAGGCCGCTGGCCGAGTTCCAGGCATTGCAGTTCCGGCTGGCCGACATGGCGACTGAGCTGATCGCGGCCCGCCAGATGGTCTACCTCGCCGCCTCACGGCTGGATCACGGGCACCCGGACGCCACCGTCTACTGCGCGATGGCCAAGCGCTTTGCCACGGACGTCGGCTTCGCGGTTTGCAATCAGGCCCTTCAGCTTCACGGTGGCTACGGCTACCTGCGCGACTATCCGCTGGAGCGGTACGTCCGTGATACTCGCGTGCATCAGATCCTCGAAGGGACCAATGAGATCATGCGGGTGATCGTGGCGCGCCGGATGCTCCAGGAGCACGCGACGGAGACGGTCCGATGAGTGCGTCAGCGGAGCCGGGCATCCTGTTCGACACCATCAGCACGGCCTCGGGCCACCGTTTCGGCCGGGCGACCCTCAACAACCCGGCCGTCCTCAACGCGCTGACGCTGCCGATGATCGACCTGCTCGATCCGCGACTCGTCGCCTGGGCCGAGGATCCGGACATTGCGGGCGTCGTGCTCGACGCCGTGGGTGACCGTGCGTTCTGCGCCGGCGGCGACGTCGTGGCGCTCAGCCACGCGATCCGCGCAGGCGCGCCCGGCGTGGTCCCGCCGATCTGCCTGGACTTCTTCGAGCGCGAGTATCGGCTGGACTACCGCATCCACACCTTCCCGAAGCCGCTCCTGTGCTGGGGCAACGGCTTCGTGATGGGCGGCGGCATCGGGCTGCTGGCGGGGGCCTCCCACCGCGTGGTGACGCCGACGACCCGCCTCGCGATGCCGGAGATCGGCATCGGCCTGTTCCCCGACGTGGCCGGGACGTGGTTCCTCTCGCGCATGCCGGGCAGGATCGGGCTGTTCCTGGCGCTGACCGGCGCGCCGTTGAACGCGCCGGACGCGAGATTCGCTGGCCTCGCGGACTTCGTCCTGCCGCACGAGCGCCTGTCCAGCGTGCTCGACGCCCTGGGCGGAGAGCGCTGGGCGGGTCAGCCGGACGCCGACGGCGCGCGCCTGAGCGGGTTGCTGGCCTGCTTCGCGACGCAGGACGTGCCGGCCTCGACGCTCCTGGCCCACCTTGACCGTATCGACACGGTCATCGGGCACGACCGGCTGCAGGATCTCGCCCCGCGCCTTGCCGCCCTCGCAGACGATGCCGATCCCTGGCTGTCCCGTGCGAGTCAGGCGTTCATGAAAGGCTCACCGACCTCGGCGGCACTCGCGTTCGAGCTGCAACGGTGGGCGCGCCACCGCTCGCTGGCCGAGGTCTTCCGTCTGGAGTATCAGGCAGCCGTCGGGTGCAGCGCCCACCACGATTTCGCGGAGGGCGTGCGCGCGCTGCTGATCGACAAGGACCGGCAGCCTCGGTGGCAGCCGGCAACGCTGGACGAGGTCACCCTGGCCTGGATCGCCGATCACCTGGCCCCCCGATTCGCCGGCCCGCACCCGCTCGTCGACCTCCTCTGACCGACATTCACTGCTGGGAGTGCGCGTGAACCGACCGACCGACTCTCGACCGAACGTCATCCTGATCGTCAGCGACGACCAGGGGTACGGTGACCTCTCCTGCATGGGTGCGACGGACTTCCGTACGCCCCGCCTCGACGAGCTTGCCCGTTCCGGTGCGCGCCTCGCCGAGTTCTGCGTCAACTCGCCGGTCTGCTCGCCGTCCCGCGCCAGCCTGCTGACCGGGCGTTACCCCGGCTACGCTGGCGTCCGCAACATCCTGATGGCCCACCGCGACACGCCCGGCCTCGCGCCGGACGTGCCGACGCTGGCCGAGGCGTTGCGCGACCAGGGCTACCACACGGGCCTCGTCGGGAAGTGGCACCTGGGCGCGGCAGACGGCGCGCGGCCGGCCGAGCGCGGCTTTGCAGAGTCGTTCGGGCACCTGGGCGGCGCGTTCGACTTCTACTCTCACCTGATCTGGGGCGCTGCCAACCGCGAGGTGGTCCGAAACGGCAAGAAGGGTATCGGCTTCCTGGTGCACGATCTCTGGGAGAACGGTGAGGAGGTCTGGCGCGACGGCGAGTACGCCACCGAGATGTTCGGGGAGCGCGCCGTCCAGTTCGTGCGCTCGGCGGCCCAGCGCGACGAGCCGTTCTTCCTCTACCTCGCCTTCAACGCGCCCCACCACCCGATGCACGCGCCCCAGAAGTACAAGGACCGCTTCCCGCACTTGAAGGCTGACCGCCAGATCATGGCCGCCATGATCAGCGCGATGGACGACCAGATCGGCTTCGTCATGGACGAGCTGGAGCGCCAGGGCGTCCGCGAGAATACCATCGTCATGTTCATGAGCGACAACGGCCCTTCGCGGCAGTCCCGAAACTGGTTGGACGGCAGCCTGGACTGGTACTACGGCGGCTCCTCGGGGCAGTTGACCGGCCACAAGTTCAGCCTGTTCGAGGGCGGGATCCGGGTGCCGGGCATCATCTCCTGGCCGGCCCAGATCCCCGGCGGGCAGGTGGTAGACGGGCTGGCGCTCGGGATCGACATCTTCCCGACGCTCCTGCGGGCGGCCGGCGGCGACACGGCCCGGTACACGCTCGACGGCCAGGACTTGCTGCCGATGGTGGCCCAGGAAGCCGGCTCGCCGCACCAGGACGAGGACGTGTTCTGGGAGATCGGCGTGCAGACGGCCGTCCGGCGGGGCGACTGGAAACTGGTGCTCAACGGGTTGCTGATCGACGATCTGCCCCAGCGCGAGCCGGTCCACCTCTCCAACCTGAAAGACGACCTGGGCGAACGCACCAACCTCGCCGCCGAGCAGCCGGCCCTGGTGGCCGAGATGCGGGCCGCTGCCGACCGCTGGCGGGCCGGCATCGAAGCCGAGTGGGAGCGCAAACACGCCGCGCGGATGGTCGGCGAGAACGCGTTTGCGGTGACAGACTCGTCCGGGCTGAAAGTCTACGACAACCCGAACAACCCGGCCATCGGCGACACGTAGGCAGCAGGGCGATGGCATGTTGATGTCGTCGTGCCGCCGCGTCGGGGCTTGAAAGCCCCGCCTACCATCCTGCAGTCGCTGCGCGACGCGCCAGTCGCACCAGTGCCGGCCGTTCCCAACGGCCGTCGCGCAGCGACAGCGTGACTGTAGGCGGGGACTTCAGTCCCCGACCGCCCGTTCCATGATGCTTCGGGGACACCAATGAACATGCAATCGCCCTGGCGGCGTTCGAGCGCAGGGATGGCGGCGTCAGGCGAGCGCGTGCGCGTCCAGCGGGATCACCCCCAGCTCGCGGGCCCGCGCCACGGCCTCCGTGCGTCCGGTCACGCCGAGCTTCGCGTAGGCCTGCCCGAGGTGGTACTTGATCGTCTTCTCGGTGACGGTCAGCCGCTCGGCGATCTCGCGGTTGCGCGCGCCGGATGCCGCCAGCCGCAGCACCTCGATCTCGCGCTCGGTCAGCAGCTCCGGCAGCCGCTCGCGCGTCGCCAGCTCCCCGAACCGGTCCAGCAGGCGTGAGGCCATCACCGGCTGCACCAGCGAGCCGCCCTGGTGGACGGTCTTGATCGCCGCTGCCAGCTCGTCGGGGCCGGCGTCCTTCAGCAGATAGCCGCGCGCGCCAGCCCGCAACGCCTCGAACAGGTGCTCGTCCTGGGCAAAGGTCGTCAGGATCAAAACGCGCGCCTCGGGCCACTGCTCGCGCAGGGCCTGGATCGCGCCGACGCCGGACAGCCTGGGCATTTGCAGGTCCATCAACACGACGTCTGGCCGCAGCGCCAGCGCCCGCTCGACGCCCTCGACGCCATCCTCGGCCTCGCCCATTACGGCCACGTCGGGGCGGCCGTCGAGCAGCCGGCGGATGCCCTCGCGGGCCAGCGGGTGATCGTCCACCAGCAGCACCCGCACCGCCTCGGTGGACGCCGGGCCGACGTACCCGGGCGCATCGGGCCGCCGCTCGTCGGAGAGGGCCGCCTGTCCACGGATGCGCGCCCCCCAGCCTGGCGCGCTCTCGACATCCAGCCGCCCGCCGATCAGCCGCATCCGCTCCTGCATACTGGTCAGCCCGAAGCCGCCGCCGTCGGCGCGGATCTCGCCGGCGTGGGCTTCGGTCGGGTCGAACCCGACGCCGTCATCCGCCACCAGGAACTGCAGGTGCCGAGCCTCACTCGTCTGGAGGTACTCCAGCTCCACGCGGACCCTGCTGGCCTGGGCATGCTTCTCGACGTTGTGCAACGCTTCCTGCACCACGCGGAGGATCGCCGCCGCCTGCTCGCCGGGCACCTTGGGCGGCTCGCCGCGCGCCGCGAATGTCGCCGTCAGCCCCGTCCGCCGCCCGAACCCGGCCACCTCGTCCGCCAGCGCTTCGGCCAGCGAGCGGCCGTCGAGCGGCGAGGGCGCCAGTCCCCAGACGGCCCGCCGGGCCTCGGCCAGGGAGCGCCGCGCCAGTGAGCGCGCCTCGCCAACCAGCCGGTTGGCCTCGGCACCGGGCGGCATCAGCCGCTCGGCCGCCTCCAGCTGCAACGTGATCGCCGTCAGCCCCTGGGCCAGCGTATCGTGCACCTCGCGAGCCAGCCGGTTGCGCTCCTCGGCCATGCCCAGCTCGCGGGCGCGAGCGTACAACTGGGCGTGCTCGATGGCCACCGCCGCCGACTGCGCGATACCCATCGCCAGCTTCAACTGCCGCTCGGTGAAGCCCTGGCCGGCCTCCCAGACGGGCAGCGCCGCCATCCCGACCAGCCGATCCCGCACCACCAGCGGCACCTGCATCACCGCTGCGAACGGCACAGCGGCCAGGAAGTCTGGCGGGATGCCGCGGAACTGGGCCGGGTTGTCGATGACCAGCGGCCGGCGCAGATCGTTCATCAGGGCGCCGAGCGGCTCGTTGAGCGGAAAGCTGTACTGGTAGAACGCCCGCTCAATGGTCTCCAGGGCTGCGTCTGCGCGTGCGGCCTCCTTCAGCTCCTGGTCATCAGCGCCACTGTAGGCGGCCCGGGGGACCAGCGCCTGGCGCGACTCGTCGTACAGGTAGATGGCGCAGGTCGGCAGGGTCAGCGCCCGCGTCAGCGACCGCCCCACCACCGGCAGCGTCTGCTCCAGATCGAGCGATGCGCTGATCGCCTGGCTGGTCTCGAAGATCGTTTCAAGCTGCCGGCGGACCAGCTCCTCGCGCTTGTAGAGGTGCAGCGCCTCGACCACGGGGGAGATCTGCTCGGCGATGCGCGCCGCCATGACAAGGTCGGCCTGGGTGTAGACGCCGGCCTCGTGGTGGTGGAACTCCAGCATCCCGGTGATGCGCCGCCCGAGCCGCATCGGCACGATCAGCGCCGCGCGCGCGCCGGCCTGTACGGCCTGCCGCAGCTTTCTGGCGCTCAGGCGCTCCTTCCAGGGAGACGCCTGGAGGTCGTCCACGATCAGCGGCTGGCCGTCTCGCATCACGGCGGCCAGCCCCGAGCGGTCGATGGTCTCCATCTCGCCGGGGCGCTCGGATTCGGGCAGGCCGGCCATCTGCTGAAGGCTGCAGTACGACTGGCCGTCCTCGATCCAGCCGATATCGACGCCGTGGTGCGCGATGAACCGCTCGGCGGCCTCGGAGAGGCGGCGCAGCGCGATCTCCGGCTCAAGCTCGCCGCCGACGACCTCGCCGGTCACGGTCAGCAGCCGGTCGAGCTGGCCCTCGCGGGTGCCGAGCGGATCGGAGATGCCACCCAGGTGATCGAGCCAGCCGCGATAGCCGTTGACGCCGGCCGGCTCGCCGTTGACATCGGCCGGCTCGCCGTTGACGCCGGCCGGCTCGCCGTTGACATCGGCGTCGGATGGGGGCGTGCTGGACGGGCTCGTACCGGGTTCTGGCTCAGCGTCTGGCGCGATCATCCTGCAGTCATTCTACGCCGCGCTGGCCAGGAGTCCAGCATTTGCCAGACGAGAGGCTACTTCCGAAGCTGCGCCCGCTGCCGCTCCGCCAGCCGATCCAGCACCGATGGCGGGATCTCCACCGAGCCGGGGTAGTTCACGACCGCTTCATGGCCGGCCAGCGGGAACCCGTGGTAGTCCGAGCCACCCGTCGGCAGGATGTTCAGCCGCTCGCAGATCGCCAGCAGCGCCTGCACCTTCTCCGGGCCGTACCCCTGGTAGTAGGTCTCGACGCCGTCCAGGCCAGCCTCGGCCAGCCCGGGCAACTGCTCCAGGATGTTCTTGCCCTCGTAGGGATGCGCCACGATGGCCAGCCCGCCCACGCGGTGCACCATCGCGATGGCGTCCTCCGGCGAGAGCTTGTCGCGGGGGACATCGCCGGGGCCGCCATAGGCCAGCCACTTCTCGAACGCCTCGGGCATCGCCTTCACGTAGCCGGCTTCGAGCAGGGCCTGCGCCACGTGTGGCCGCCCGACCGACGCCTCGCCGGCGATCTCGAACACCCGCGCTGCGCTGATGTTGACGTCGACCTCGGCCAGGTTCGAGACGATCTTGTGGACGCGGGCGACGCGCCCCTCGCGGAAGCGGGCCATCGTCTCCTGGAACTCGGCGTCTCGGTAGTCCAGGAACAGCCCGAGCATGTGCATGTCGCCGCTGCGGCTGTCGGTCCCCAGCTCGACGCCTGGGATGACCTCGACGCCGAGCCGCTGGCCCTCGGCCATCGCCTCGTCCACGCCGGCCGTGGTGTCGTGGTCGGTGAGGGCCATCCGCCGGACGCCGCCCTGGTGAACGAGCCGCACCAGCTCCGTGGGCGTCAGGCGGCCATCCGACTTGTTCGTGTGCAGGTGCAGATCGATCTTGCCAGTGGACTCAGGCATCAAAACCTCGACACGCTCGCGCTCCGGGAACTGTATCCGGTCGCGGCGCAGCGGCTCCAATGCCGTCAGCGCCCGGCGCAGCCGAGCCGACCGACCGTGCGGCCCGGCAGACGCCGTCTCAGAGGATCTCGACGGCCGCCTTGGCGCTCGACGCGCCGCCCCGCCCCTCAACGCTGACCGTCAGCTCGTGGATGCCGGGCACGCACTTCTCGTTCACGACGTAGTCGATGGTCCGGGTCACGGTCTGGCCGGGCAGCAGCAGGCCGTTTCGCGTGGTGATGGCAGCGTCGCCGGTCGGGTCGAGCCAGACGCCCTTGACGACGATGGTCTGGAGCCGCGCCGAATTGTTGACGATGGAGATGGTCGCCGCGACCGTCTCACCCTGCGCGGCGCGCTCCTGCACCGCGAGCGACACTGACAGATCGGGATTCTGCGCCGTCTCGGTCTGGCCGAGCGCGACTGGCACGCTGACCATCGTCTGAACGCTGAGCAGCAGGGCGAACAAGGCCGCCATCAGCAGGCGTACACGCGACATCGATCTCAACTCCCGGGGAAGAGTGTCTCGCACAGCAGCCGCTTGTGCCAACAGGCAAGACCTCACCGCGCAGCGGGCTAGGGGGTGAGGTTGCCGCGGGCATGCACCATGGAGGTTTCGCTATGGCGCCGGGCTCCTACAAGCAGGGTAGCGCCGACGCCGATGGCTGGCTGTCACTGGGGAGACGGCCAGCCTGTCAGCAAGAGGACGCCTGACAGCTCGGTCCAGGCCTGACGCGCCACGCGATGGGGGACGGGCGGCCAGCAGCCTGGGTTCTGTCTACGTGCGTAACGGGCGGCACGCGAGTCGGGTGCAGCCCTGTTAGGAAGCGAACAGCCTCAGGCGGATGGCGCGATGCTCTGCGAGGCGACGGTCAGGCGCAGATCCGGCTCGCCGAGGAGGCCTGCGAGCGCATCCAGCTCGCCCTCAACCGCCCCGAGCAGCGCGGCGGCCTCGTCCGCGCGGCCACGCCGGCGCTGGGGCCGTCTGCCGGGCCGGGGGTCAGGGCCGCGCCACACCCTCAGGACGCGCGCTCGCAGTGTACCAGGAGGGATGCCAGGGAACGGACCACCCACGGGGCCAAGCCCTGACACGCGCCGTGCGCCGCCTCAGAAGATCGCGATGGGGTTCGTCATCGACGCGGTGCCACCCACCAGCTTGAGCGGCGCGATGACCAGCATGAATGCCCACCGCGAGCGCTCGGCGCAGGCCACGGCGATATCGTCCAGGTTCTGGTTGTCGAGCAGTTGTGCGCCCATCGCCACCAGCGTCAGGACGTGAATCGGGTGGGAACAGCAGTCAAACGGGTGCTCGCGGTAGTCGCTGACGCCGTCCGACCCGAGCAGCGCGATGTCCCGGTCCTTGAGCCACGGCCCGACCTCGTGATGCAGCCCGGCCAGCGTGACGCGGCTGTCCCACGGCCCCTTGGCCTTGCGGCGGACGTGGCGGCCGGTCCGGACCAGCAGGATGTCGCCCGGCTCGACGCGCAGGCCGGCCGCCGCCTCGGCCGCCTCCAGGTCCGCCACCGAGATCGACTGGTTCGGCTCCAGGAAGTCGACGCCCTTGAGCCGGGGGATGTCCAACAGGACGCCCCGCGAGACGATGCCGTCCTGGCCGATGGTGATGGCGTTCGCCTTCGCGCCCATCGACGTGACGGCGGTGACGGGCCGGCCGTTGTAGATCTGGCCCTGCCACGCGAAGTGGCAGAGGGCGTCCAGGTGGGAGTGGGCCTGCCCATGCGGCGAGACCGCCAGATGGTCGGCAATCGAGGTGACGGTGACGCCGTCCACCACGTCGCCGGCGCGGACCATCAGATGGACGGCCGGGGAGATGTTCTCGGCGTCGCCCACGGTGTTGATCGGATGGGCGAGGCTGACCGTCGTCCCCTCCCGCACGAGGCCGGCCGCCTGGATGCGCTTCTCCGGCGTGATCAGGTTGAGCGCGCCACGCTCGTCGTCCGCGCCCCAGCGGCCCCAGTTGCTGCACCGGTCGAAGATCGGCTGAAACTCCTTGACGCCGAGGCGTTCACGGGTGGGTGCGGTCATGGCGGTCCCTCCATCGGTCGGGCGTGGCAGCGGCGCTGTCGGCGAGCGTCGCCCGCCCTGCACGTCTGCGTACGACGTACGTCTGCGTACGACTGGCCGCGCACGTCCGTGTGCGGCTGACCATACTGTAGTCCGGACGGCTGCCGGCCCTCACCTGGACTCGCAGGATACAGCCCTCACCCCAGCCCGCTCCCAGAGGGAGAGGGTGTTGTCCTCGCTACGGCTCCAGGCGGGTCTCGCCGGCCTTCGCGGCCTCCACGGCGGCCGGGCTGAACGGCAGGGGCAACGGTTCGCACCGCACCCACGGATCGACCATGTCGGCGTAGTGCGGCGAGCCGGGCAGGCCGGACTGGCCGGTCGTCAGGACGGCGGTGGTGGCGTCCAGGTCGCCCAGGTCCACGACGAGGCGGTACTCTGGCCCGGAGACCACGTCGAACGGCTCGTCGTGCGAGAAGCTGTTGGCGTTGAGGACGTAGCCGGTGCCGGCCACCTCGCGGGGGGCGGTGCTGAACAGACCGTCCGTGCCGGGCCGGCCGTCCAGCGGGTGCACGAACGACACTTGATGGACCGCGCCCCAGCGCCAGCCGGCCGTGTCCGCCCCGAAGCGCGCTTCGAGATCGGCAAGGGTCTGGGCGGCCGTCTCCTCGGCCACGGCGGCGATGCTCGTGCTCTGGCCGAACCAGTCGGCGGGCGTGCCCTGGCTCAACAGGCGCATCGCGAGGCCGGAGCCTGCCCCCAGCGAGCCGAGGAACGGCTGCACCTCGGCCGGGAGCCGCGCCGCGATGACCCGCCGCTGCCACCCCTCGAAGAACGCCTCGAAGACGGTGGCCGCGACGCTGTCAGCGCTCATCTGGCGGCTCCAGCCGTCCAGCAGGCCGAGCAGGCGCGCACCAGCCGCCCCGCCGCCGATCAGCGCGGGCAGCTTCGGCAAGACCTCGGCGGCCCGGCCGTTGCCGGTATCGGCGTGCATGGCCCGCATGTCGTCCGCCGAGAGGGTGCGGCCATCGTCCAGCAGTTGGCGCAGCCGCGCGGCGCGGTGGCCGGGCGCCCACCAGCCGTAGAGCGGGACGGTCTGCTCGTCCACGGCGACGGGCCGATTGTTGGCCGTGCCGACCCATCCGCGCGCGGGGTCTTCCAGGCGCGGCAGATCGTCGAACGGGATGTAGCCGGTCCAGGCATGGGCCGGGTCGTTGGCCGGGCGGTAGCCGCGCGAGAGGTCACCGGTCCCACGGATCGGGATGCTGCCGGTCGCCTGCCAGCCGATGTGCCCGTCCACGTCGGCGTAGACGAGGTTGAAGATCGGGAGCCGCCAGCCAGACAGGGCCGCGCGAAAGCTCGCCCAGTCCGAGGCGCGGTTCATATCGAGCAGGGCCTGGACATCGCCGACGATCTCCTGGCCGGTCCAGCGGACGCTGAGGGCGGTCGGCTCGCCGTTCGGGCCGGCCTCGGGCGCGAGCGGCACGATCTCGTCGACCAGCGGCCCGCGCACGGTCTCGCGGATGGTGATAGTCTCCTCGGCCGCGTCCTTGACCGAGATGGTCTCGGTGCGGGACGCGAGGGCCGTCCAGGTATCGCCGTCACGGTACTGGGTGGAGTCGTCAGGGTTGAGCGTCTCGACGTAGAGATCGCGCGGGCTGGCGACGAGGTTGGTGATGCCCCAGGCGATGCGGTCGTTGTGGCCGAACCAGATACCGGGCGTGCCAGGGTAGCCCGATCCCGTCGCGTCGTAGCCGGCGCCCGAGAGGTGGACCTGATACAGCCCGGCCGGCAGCATGTACGGCAGGTGCGGGTCCGAGGCGAGCATCGCGCTGCCGGACGCCGAGCGCGACGCCGACACGGCCCAGTTGTTGGAGCCGCCGGCCGTGTCCGCGCCGCCGGTCCCCGCCCCCACCAGCCGGCCGGCGCCCGACGGCAGGATCGTCTCGTCGGCGGCCTCGGTGGTGAGGAAGTCCGCGCCGAGATCCGCTCCGAGGAAGCGGTTGGCGGCCTCGCCGGCGGCGATGTTCTCTAGCCGGCCGGTCAACTGCCAGAAGAAGGCGCGCATCAGGGCGATGGAGTCACGCACGGCCCACGGCTCGGGCGTGTACTCCAGGATCTCGAACTCGACGGGAAGCTGGCTGCCGATGGCCGTCAGATGGCTCATCCAGGCGTTGATGCCGGCCGTGAAGCCGTCGAGAGCGGTGGCGGCCTCCTCGGAGAGGGTCGGGATCTCCCCGTCGGCCAGCCGCCCGAGGCCGAGCAGGCGGTGGCGGCGGTCGGAGGCGACGGCGCTTGGCCCGAGGATCTCGGCCAGCCGCCCCAGCGCCCGGCGACGGTAGTAGTCGATCTGCCAGAGCCGATCCTGCGCCAGCGCGAAGCCGTACCCAACGAAGAGGTCGCGAGCAGTCTCGGCGTAGATATGGGGCGTGCCGGTGCCGTCGCGGACGATACGGACGGGCCGCTCGACGGCGCTCTTGAGGGTGAGGCTCGCGGGCGGCAGCTGGGCGGCCAGCAGGGCGTCGCGAGCGGCGTCCAGGTGGTCTGTCGTGACGCCGGCCGCCCTGGCCGCGGCCTCGCGGGTGGTCTGCCCCCGCAGCACGCCGAGCAGCACTGCTCGCTCGACTGTGCCACCGTTCGCGCGCTGCTTGTTGCTCGCCGGCATCGTGCCTCCTCGTGCGCGCCGGCCCGGCTGGCGAGGATGGGGAGGGGGCGGCAGCGCGCCGGCATTCTACACAGGTCAGCCTTCCCACCTCACTCCAGCCTGACGAGCGCCGCTGCTTGGGCAGCATGCACAGAACACGGATGCAGGACGGACGCAAGATGCGATATCACCCTTCGATGGAGGGATTGCCGACCCCGAAAATCTGGCCGTGGCTAGCCAATGCTGAACCGGGCACATTAGGAAGTACAGGTAGATGGAGGAAGTTAGCTGAGTTCCGCTCGCCGGCGAGAGCGGACCAGCGCCTCGATGCCGTCGAGGACGCGCTGCAGGCCGAAGGTGAACGCGAACGCCGCGTGGTAGGCCGCCTGGTGGGTCTCGCCCGCCACCTGCCCGACCCGCGCCGCCAGCGGGTAGCGGTCCGGGTCGAAAAGCTGTTCGAGCAGCGGGCCGTACGACGACCACCACGCCTCGATAGACTGTCCCGTGCGCTGCTCGGACTGGGCGGCGTCCACCGCGCCGCGCGCCGCCCCATGCACGTAGTCCGCCAGCAGCACCACCACCGCGTCCATCTCCAGGTCGGACAGGCCCAGGCCGTCAACGGCCTGCAACTGCTCGTCGTACTGGGCAAAGATGTTCGGGCCGAGGACCGGCCGCGCCTTGTTCACCTGGAGCAGCCACGGATGCCGCTGGTACAGCATCCAGTGCTCGCGGGCCGACCGCGCCAGCCGATCCCGCCAGCAAGCCGGGGGCGCGTCGGCCTCGGAGTCCACGCGGGCAAGCTCGGCGTGGACCGTGTCGATCATCAGGTCCAGCAGCTCGGCCTTGCTCGGGACGTAGGTGTAGAGCGACATCACCCCGACACCCAGCCGCTCGGCCACCCGCCGCATCGAGAGGGCCGCCAGCCCCTCCGCATCGGCCAGCGCGACGGCCGCCTGCACGATGGCCTCCACCGTGAAGCGGGGCTTCGGACCGCGCCGCTGCGCGGGAGCCGCCGACCGCCAGAGCAACACCATGCTGCGCTGGGGATCGCTGAGGAGGGACTCGTCAGGGGGGATCTCGGTGGACGCCATGGCCTATTCTGCCCGAAAGCTCCAGGAAAGAAGACCGTTGCAGCAAGAATACCGTACATTGTACGATTATGTCTTACAGTCGGGCTGCTTGTCTGCCTGGAGGTCTTCCCGCATGGCTGATCTCGCGGTCCTTGCTGACGGGCTCCGCAAGCAGTACCCCCAGGCCAGGTCCCCGGCCCTGGACAGCTTCACGCTGGAAGTGCCACCAGGCTCGGTCTGCGGGTTGCTCGGGCCGAACGGCGCCGGCAAGACGACGGCGGTCCGCATCCTCTCGACGCTGCTTCTGCCAGACGGCGGGCGCGCCGAAGTGGCCGGCTTCGACGTGGTGCGGCAGGCCGCCGAGGTCCGCTACCGCATCGGGCTGGTGGGCCAGAACGCCGCCGTCGACGAGATCCTGAGCGGTCGCGAGAACCTCGTCATGTTCGGGCGGTTGTACCACCTCGGCGCGACGGTCGCGGCTCAGCGGGCCGACGAGCTGCTGGCCGAGTTCGGGCTGACCGAGACCGGCAACCGCCCGGTCAGCCAGTATTCGGGCGGCATGCGGCGGCGACTCGATCTCGCGGCCAGCCTGATCCTGGCCCCGCCGGTCCTCTTCCTGGACGAGCCGACGACCGGCCTCGATCCGCGCAGCCGCAACGAGGTCTGGGAGGCCGTCCGCGCCCTGGTACGCGACGGCACGACCGTCCTGCTCACCACCCAGTACCTGGATGAGGCCGATCAGCTTGCCGACACCATCTGCGTCATCGACGCCGGGCGGGTCATCGCACACGGCACACCCGCCGAGCTGAAATCGCAGCTGGGCGGTGACCGCATCGACGTGATCGTGCGGCGGGCCGACCGGCTCCCGGAGGCGGCAAGGATCGTGGAGGGGATCGCCGGGGCAGCGCCTGAGATCGACCAGGACACGCGGCAGATCAGCGCACCGGTCGCGGACCGCATGGCCGGCATGGTCGAGGTGGTCCGGGCGCTTGACGCCGCCGCCATCGAGATCGACGACCTCGCACTCCGCCGCCCGACCCTGGACGAGGTCTTCCTGCACCTGACTGGCCACCACACCGGCGCGGCACCCTCGGAGGGCGCATGACGGCGCTTGAAGCGCGGCAGACGCGCACGCCACGCATCATCGCGCCCTCGATGCCGCGCACCTGGGCCGCGCGGGCTGGCTGGGCGCTCCTCGACGGCTGGACCATCGCCGAGCGCGACATTCGCCACTGGCTGCGGCAGCCGTTCAACCTGCTGGTGGGGCTGGTCTTCCCCGTCATCATCGCCCTGATGATGGGGTACGTCTTCGGCGGGGCGATGTCCCTGCCCGGCGGCGGCGAGTACTTCGCCTACCTGATGCCGGGGATCTTCGCCCAGACGATGCTCTTCGGGGTGATGGAGACGTTCACCCACGTCACGACGGATGCCCAGCGCGGCGTGACCGACCGCTTCCGCTCGCTGCCGATCTCCTCGGGGGCCGTCGTGCTGGGCCGCGGCATCGCCGACATGCTCAACTCGACCGTCGGGCTGACGCTGATGCTCGGCTGCGGGCTGCTGGTCGGGTGGCGCTGGCAGCAGGGGATCGGCAACGCCCTGCTCGCTATCGGGCTCTTGCTCCTGCTGCGCTTCGCGTTCCTCTGGCTGGGGATCTACCTTGCGCTGGTGCTCAAGCGGCCAGAAGCGATCATGACGTTCCAGATCCTGATCTGGCCGCTGG
The DNA here is from genome assembly GCA_020850535.1 of Chloroflexota bacterium. NCBI lineage: Bacteria > Bacillati > Chloroflexota > Chloroflexota bacterium. The sequence goes on along the minus strand of JADZEM010000112.1, from coordinate 10,470 downwards.
CCTTTCTGTCGAGCGTCTACGCCCCGCCCGAGACGATGCCGGCCGTGCTGGGGGGCATCGTCGAGTGGAACCCGATCTCCGCGACCGTCACGGCCACCCGCGCGCTGTTCGGGAACCCGGGCGGGGCGGCCGTCTCCTGGGCCACGGCGAACGCGCTGCCGCTGGCTCTCGGCTGGCCGCTGCTGATCCTGGCGATCTTCGCGCCGCTGGCGGTGCGGCGGTACCGGCGGCTGAACGTGTAGTCCAGCGCGGCCTGCGTACCTCCGTCGCGGTCTGCGTACCTCCGTCGCGGCCTGCGTGCCATCAGCCTTCCGCCACGGCGCGGTTCCTGAAATTCAGGACGGGATGGGCCTGACAGGGTATCCTGCGCCCGATGTGGGAGACGGGCGATGGTGGGTGAGGGCGGGCAGGGGATCCGCCCGCTCGGCTGGGTGACGCCGGGGCCGCTGCAGCAACTGACCGGCGGTTACCTGTACGACGCGCGGATCGTGGACGGGCTGCGGGTGCGGGGCTGGCCGGTCGGCGTGCTCGACATCCGCGCCGGCGGCTGGCCGCTCGACCTCGCGGCCGGGCGAAGGCTGGCCGCCGGCCTGCGGCACGCGCACTGGAGCAGCGTGGTCGTGGACGAGCTGGCACACCCGGCCCTGGCAGCGGCGCACCTGACGGGACGCCTCCGACCAGCCCTGCGCGGGACGCCGCTGATACTGCTGGTGCACCACCTGCGCTGTTCGGAGCCTGGCCCGTGGCATGGGCGAGCGCTGGCCCGGATGGTCGAGGGGCTGGTGGTCCGTACCGCCGACCTCGTCGTCTGCACCAGCGAGACGACGGCCCGCACGGTGCGTCCGCTGACGCGCCGAGGCATACAGACGGCAGTGGTGCGGCCAGGCTGGGACACGCACGAAGGCCTCAGCGGCCGGGCTAACCCGGACGGTGAAGTCAACCTGCTGCTCGTCGGGCATTGGACGCCGCGCAAGGGCATCCTCGACGCGCTCGCGGCGCTCCAGCGGACCGGCCTCGGGGTCACCCTCGATCTGGTGGGCGAGCAGGACCGCGATCCAGCCTACGCCGCCCGGGTCTGGGCCGCCCTCCGCGCGCCCGATCTCAAGGACCGTGTGCGGGTGCATGGCCGCGTCTCAGCCGGCATGCTACGCCGGCGCTTCTCCGAGGCGGACGCGCTGCTGCTGCCCTCCAGCCACGAGGGGTACGGCATGGTGCTGGCCGAGGCGCTGGCCGCCGGGCTGCCCATCGTGGCGACGCGGGTCGGGGCGGTGCCGGAGGTGGTCCGCGGCGGCCAGGAAGCCGAGCTGGTGCAGCCCGGCGACGTCGGGGCGCTGGCCCGCGCCATCGAACGGCTGGCCCGCTCGCCCGACGAGCGTCACCGGCGCGCGGCCCTGGCCCGCGAGCGCGCAGCCTCGCTGCCGACCTGGAGCGACAGTATCCTCGCGTTCGAGCGGCTGCTGCAGGCCGTCGCTGCGCCGTCTGCCACACGGCAGGCAGGCTGACCCGCGATGGGGTTCGATCCGGCATGGCTCTCGGCGCGCCGTCGCTACGACGAGGCCGCCCTGGATGCGGCGGCCATCCGCGCGATCCGCGACTGGGCCGCCGCGCTGCCCGAGGGGTATGTGCCCATAGTCGTCGACCTGGGCAGCGGGACTGGCGCCGCCCTCCGGCGGGCACGGGCATGGCTGGCCCCGCGTCCGCTGGAGGCCTACGCCGTGGACCGTGACGCCGCGCTCCTGGCCCTGGCGACGCCGCCGGGCAGGGGCGCTGAGCCCAACGCTGCATGGTCGGCCGGCCAGCACAAACCGGCCAGCACCCACCTGGCAGGGCAGGCAGGGCAGGCAGGGCAGGCAGGGCACGAGTGTCGCGCCACGCGGATCGTCGCCGATCTCCTGCAGCCGCTCGACAGCCTGGGCGGTCCGCCCGACGGCACGGCAGACCTCGTGCTTGGGCACGCGCTGGCCGATCTGCTCCCGCTCGACCGGCTGGCCGCGCGGGCGGCGGCGCTGGCACGGCCGGGCGGGCTGATCCACCTCGCACTCGCCTACGACGGCCAAACCTGCTTCGGGCCATCCTTGGAGGCTCAGCGGCCTGGCCTGGCCGAGGCCGAGCAGCGGATCCTCAACGGTTTCCATCAGCACATGGACCGCCCGCGCGCCGCTGCCCCAGCGTACGGCGGCGCGACCTCCGGCCGGCGGCTCGCGCCAGCCCTGCGGGCGGCCGGCCTGGAGATCGTGCGGGAGGGCGCGTCCGTCTGGAACGTGGCCGCCGCAGACGGCCCGGACGCCCGGCTGGTGCTGGACTGGCTGCTGCGATTCGTGTCTGACGCGGCGCGCGACCTCGGCCGCGTAGACCGCGCGACACTCGACGCCTGGGAGGCGTGTCGGCGGGCGATGCTCGCGGATGGGACGCTGACGGCACGGGTGGTGCACCGCGACGTGCTGGCCCGGCGCGCCGAGACGCCACGCGGTGACGGCCCGCTGCTGTAAGTGTTGGCATGTGCAACATCTGGCAAACATGCTTCCATGCACGTTACAGTCGGACGATGGGCTGGCCGCAACCAGCCGCGCCGGCCGACGATGGGGGAGGAGCCACTTTGAAGCGACTCGCCGTACTGACCACGCTGCTGCTGATGCTCTCAGCCGTCCTGCTGCCAGCGCCGGGACCGGCCGCCGCGCAGTCGAAGCTGAAGGTCGTGTCCACCGTTGCCCCGATCACCAACATCGTGCAGAACGTCGGCGGCTCGCGCATCGAGCTTGAGGGCATCATCGCCCCAGGTGTGGACTCGCACACGTTCGAGCCAGCCCCGTCAGACGCGCGCAAGCTGGCCTCAGCCGACTTGATCTTCGTCAACGGGCTGGCGCTCGAAGGGACCACCATCGAGCTGGCCCAGGCCAACCTCAAGTCCGGCGCGAAGATCGTCGAGCTGGGGCCGCAGACGATCACCCGCGAGCAGTGGGTCTTCGACTTCAGCTTCCCCGAGGAGCACGGCGATCCGAACCCGCACGTCTGGATGAACCCGCTCTACGCGCTGCGCTTCGCGGAGCTGGTGCGCGATGCCCTCTCCGAGCGCGACGCCGCCAATGCCGACTACTACCGCCAGAACGTCGAGCTGTTCCGCGCCCGCATCACCGAGCTTGACACGGCCATCAAGGCGACCGTTGCCACCATCCCCGAGCAGAACCGCAAGCTGCTCACCTACCACGACTCGTTCGCCTACTTTGCGCCGCGCTACGGGTTCCAGGTGATCGGCGCGATCCAGCCGAGCGACTTCGCCGAGCCGTCGCCCCGCGAGGTGGCGGCGCTGATCGACCAGATCCGCGAGACCGGCGTACCGTCGATCTTCGGCTCGGAGGTTTTCCCCAGCCCGGTGCTGGAGCAGATCGGCCGCGAGACCGGCGTCCGCTACTACGACTCGCTGCGCGACGACGATCCGCCCGGCGCGCCGGGCGATCCGGAGAACACGTACATCGGCATGCTCAAGTTCGACGTGCAGCTGATGGCCGAGGCGCTCGGCGGTGATCCGTCTCCGCTCAACAATTTGGACCCGACGAACACCTATCAGCCATAGTCCTAAGGATGCCTGTCGTACACGCACCCGCCGCTGCACGGTCTGACCGTGCGCTCGTCGAGCTTGACGACCTCGCCTGTGGCTACGATGGCCGCGCGGTCCTCGAACGGATCGCCCTGAGCATCGCACCGGGCCAGTTCGCGGGGATCGTCGGGCCGAGCGGGTCCGGCAAGACGACCGTCCTCCGCGCGATCCTCGGCCGGGCCGACATCTTCCATGGGGCCGTCCGGTTCCCGGCCACGGACGGCCGCCGCCCCCGCATCGGCTACGTGCCGCAACTGGAGACGATCGACTGGAGCTTCCCGGTCACCGTCGAGCAGGTGGTGCTGATGGGGCTGGCCGCCGAGTCCGGCTACTTCCCCTGGGCCAGGAAGTCCGACCGCCAGCGCATGATGGCGCTGCTGGAGCGGCTGGGCATCGCCCACTGCGCGAAGCGCCACATCCGCGACCTCTCCGGTGGGCAGCAGCAGCGGGTCTTCCTGGCCCGCGCGCTGATCCGGAACCCTGAATTGCTGCTGCTGGACGAGCCGACCTCCGGCGCGGACATCAAGACGCGCCACGAGGTGCTGCACCTGCTCCACGAGCTGAACGGCGAGGGGATCGGCGTCCTGCTGACGACGCACGATCTCAACTCGGTGGCAGCGCACCTCCCGTGGGTCATCTGCCTCAATCAGCGGATCGTGGCCCAGGGCACGCCAGACGACATCTTCACCACCGAGATCCTGACCCGCACCTACGGCGCCGAGATGGTGGTGGTGCGCCAGGGCGACCTGATCCTGGTCTCCGACCGGCTGGCGGCGACGCGCTCCGGCCTGCACCCCGGCAACGAGCAGCCGCTGGAGCGCGGCGCGTGATCCTGCCGGAGTGTGGCCGGTGATCCTGCTGGAGCCGTTCCGCTACGAGTTCTTCGTGCGGGGGCTGCTGGCCGCGACGCTGGTCGGGGCGCTGTGCGGCCTCATCGGCGTGTACGTCGTGCTGCGCCGGATGAGCTACATCGGGCACGGCCTCTCGCACGCCGTCTTTGGCGGGGCCGTCGCCAGCTACGTGATGGGCGTCAGCTTCTACGTCGGCGCGGGCATCTGGGGGTTCGCCGCCGCCCTGCTGATCAACGCCCTCTCGCGACGCCACTACATCGGCGCGGACGCGGCCATCGGGATCATCACGACCGCCAGCTTCGCGTTCGGCGTGGCCTTGATCAGCCAGTACCGGCGCTTCACCCGCAACTTCGACGCCGCGCTGTTCGGGAACATCCTGGGCGTCACCAATCAGGATTTGCTGGTGGTGGCGCTGGTCTCCGTCGTGACGCTGCTGCTGATCTTCTTCCTGTACAAGCAGCTCCTGTTCACGACGTTTGACCCGGAGGTTGCGCCGATCTACGGCATCCGGACGGCCTGGATCGAGACGGCGTTCTCGGTGATGCTGGCCGGCACGATCATCGCCTCGATGCAGGTGATGGGCGTGACGCTGATCGCGGCGGCGCTGGTGATCCCGGCCATCGTGGCGCGCCTGCTGACCGACAGCTTCAGCACGATGCTCTGGCTCTCGACGCTGGTCGGGGCGCTCTGCGGGCTGCTGGGGATCTACTTGAGCTACTTCCTGGACATCGCCTCGGGGGCCACCGTGGTGCTGGTGGCGGCGGCACTGTTCGTGGCGGTCTACAGCGCCGTCAGCATTCGGCGGCAGCTGAGCGGCCGGTCGGCGCGCCAGACGGCGGCCACCAACCGCGCCCAGAGCATCGCCGGCCTCTTCGACTGACCACTCCGCCCTAAGAGCGCACAGACCCTCCCTCAACACCGTCGCTCGCCACTCCCCGCCGCAGGCAGGGCTGTCGAGCGACGCAGCGCCGCCCCAGAAAGCATAGGCGGCGCCAGACGGAGGGTACAACGGGAGTTTCCGCACAAGCCTGTTGCGCGGCTGGGCATCTGGTGAAAGATGCCTGACCGGTCGCCTCAGGCCCCGAGCGTCAGCCCTGGCGCGTGATGCCGGCCCGCTCCTCCGCCGCCAGCGCCGCCACGCTGTAGTCGAGCCCGCCACGATCCCTGATCCGAGCCTGCGAGAACAGCCCGTGCGCCAGCGCGACCATCGGCGAGTCCACCCCGAGCGCGCCGGCCGCTTCCAGCAGCTGGCGCAAGTCCTTGTTGAACAGGTCGAGGGTGAACTGCGGGGCAAAGTCGCCGGCCAGGATCGGCGGCGTCTTGCGCTGCATGACCGGCGAGGACATCGGGAGCGCGCCAAACGTCTGGGCCAGGGTGGCGCGGTCGAAGCCAGCCCGCTGCCCGACTGCCAGCAGCTCGAAGAACGCCTGCATTGTGACGCCCATCAGCGCATTGGCGAGCAGTTTGAGCCAGGCGCCCTGTCCGGACGGCCCGGCATGGATGATGGTGGAGCCCATGACGCTGAGGATCGGGCGCAGGGCCTCCAGCGTCTCGGCGTCGCCGCCGGCCAGGATCGTCAGCGTGCCATCGGCCGCCGGGCCGATGGTTCCCAGCACCGGCGCTTCGAGGAAGCGCGCGCCACGCCCGTGGGCCGCCTCGGCGAGGCGCAGGCTGAGCGCCGGGGTGACGGTGCTCATGTCGACGTAGGCCACGCCGGCCCGCAGCCCGGCCAGCAGACCCACGTTTCCGAAGGCGACGGACTCGACGGCCGCTACGTCCGTCAGCATCGTGATGACCACGTCGGCGTCAGCGGCGGCAGCCTGGGGGCTGGCGGCCAGCGTCGCGCCGCGTGCGGTGAGCGGCTCGGCCCGGCTCGCCGTCCGGTTCCAGACGGTCAGCGGATGGCCCGCCTCGAGCAGGTTGGCGGCCATCGGGCGGCCCATCGCGCCGAGACCGAGAAAGGCGACACGGGGCAGCGGCGCGGACGTGTCGGCGGTGGCGTCCGAGGACGGGTCAGACTGACCTGCCATGACGGGTGCACTCCAGCGTGGGGTGGGGCGCCAGCCGGACGCCTGTCGCGTCGGGCGGGCGGAGGATCGCACGGGGCCGGGCACGAGGGCAAGCCGCCGGTCGGTAGGCAAACATCCGCCACTCGGGTATCCTGCATACCGATACCTGGAGGAGTCGGAAAGCGGGAAGCCGTGCCACGTCAACCAGCGCCGCGCAGCTCAACGGCGGGGGCCGCCGACGACCGACCGGCGGCCCCGGTCGCGCTCGACCCCACCGACCGTCGCTTGCTGGCCCTGCTCTCCGAGGACGGCCGCCGCTCGTACGCCGAGCTTGCCCAGGCTGTCGGGCTGAGCGCGCCGTCCGTGTACGCGCGCGTCAAGAAGCTGGAGGATCGGGGCGTCATCCAGCAGTACACCATCGCCACCAGCCCCGAGCTGCTCGGCTATGGGATCGCCGCGCTGGTGGCCGTGCGGCAGCTGCCCGGGTTCCACTGGGAGCGGCTGGAGTCGGCGTTCCACCGGCTGACGGCCGTGGAAGCCTGCTACAGCGTGACCGGCGACGACAGCTACGTGTTGCTGGTGCGCGTGGCCGACGCCCGCTCGTTGGAAGACTTGCTGCGCGAGATCGGCTGCGTCGAGGGCGTCTCCAGCACCCGCACGATGCTGATCCTCTCGACGACGTTCGAGCGCAAGCGCATCGAGTGACCCGCGCCGTCGGGCTGGGCGCGCGTGCCGTCGGGCTGGGCACGCGCCGTCGGGCAGGGCGCGCGTGCCGTCTGCCAGGGCGCGCCGTGCGATTCGGCTCAGGGGGCGGACGCAGCGCCCAGCACCGTCGCCGCTCAGGTCGTCGGCAGCGTGAACCAGAACGTCGCGCCCTGGCCCTGCGCGCTCTCCACGCCGACCTCGCCCCCGTGCAGATCCACCAGGCGCTTGACCACACTCAGGCCCAGCCCGCTCCCGCGCCGGGCGACGACCGCTGCCTGCGCGCCCCGGTAGAAGCTCTCCCAGACCCGCCCGATCTCCTCAGGGCCGAGGCCAGGGCCACGGTCCACCACCTCGATGCGGACCGCCTCGCCGCTCCGTGCGACGCGCACCAGGATCGGGCCGTCTGGCGCGTACGCCAGCGCGTTCGAGAGCAGGTTGGCAACGATCTGGTGCAGCCGGGCCGGATCGGCGTCCACCACCAGGCCGGGCGCAAGCTCGGTCCCGATACGCTCGCCGCCCGGCTGCGCCTGGAACGACCGCACCGACCCCTCGAGCAGGTCGGTGAGCGGCACGGCGGCGCGGTGCAGCGTCAGCCGGCCGTGGTCAAGGTCTGAGAAGTCGAGCAGGTCATCGACCAGCCGCGCCAGGATCCGCGCACTCTGGTGGATCTCACCGCTCATCTGTGCGATCTCGGACGTCGAGAGCTGCGCCGCACGGTGGACCAGCAGCTCGGCGTAGCCGTAGATCAGGCTGAGCGGGGTGCGCAGCTCGTGTGAGACCGTGTTCAGCAGCTCCGACTTGAGCCGCGCCAGCTCGCGCAGCGCCTCGGCCGCCGTCGCCTGCTCGAAGAGGTGGGCGTGGTCGAGCGCGATGGCGGCCTGCGCCCCGAACACATCCAGCAGCTCCAGGTCATGCTGGTTGAACGGCTCGGCCACCTCGAGACGATTCGCCGTCAGGACGCCAACGAGGCGATCCTGCACCAGCATCGGCGTCGCCATGACGGACGTCGGCACGATCGTGTCGGGAAACGGATGCAGCCGTCCAGACCACTCCTGGTACGCCTCGACAACGATGCCTTCACGACGGGCAGCAGCCAGGCCGGATACACCCTCTCCCAGCTTGATACGGATGGCCTCCGGCCAGACCCGCACGCCGCACGACGCGGACGACACCAGGGCCTCTGACGCCTCATCCCAGAGCAGCACCGAGACGGCCTCGCAGCGCATCAGCTCGCAGGTGCGGGTCAGGATCAGGTCCAGCAGGGCGGGCAGATCCAGCTCGCGGGTCAGCTCGGTCGTGACGGTTCGCACGGCGTCGACCTGCCGGCTGCGCTCCTCCTCCCGGGCGAGCGCCCGCGCGTGCTCCACGGCCACGGCGGCAAGGTCGGCCACCGTCTGGAGCAGCAGCACGTCCGCCCCGTCGAAGGCCGGCGCACCGGCCGGCGCCTGGATCACCAGCGTCCCGAGGATCTGCCCCCGCGCCGAGACCGGCACGCCGATGGTCGGGCCGAAAGCATGATGGTCGAAGTAGCCCAACGCTGGCACATCGGCTGCGTAGTCGCCGAGCAGGACCGGGCCACGCTCGGCAATCACCCGGTGGCTGACCCCGCGCCCCTGGGGCACCGTCCGGCCACGCAGCTCCATCGGGTACCCATGCGCTGCCAACACCACCAGCATGCCCGACGTCGGATCGCGCAGGGAGAGCCCCCCGGCAACCCCGCCCACAATCGTGACGGCGCGCTCGACGATCAGGTCGAAGCGGCGCTGCCGATCGGCCTCGGCCACGATCACCGCCGCCGCCCGCGCGACCTCTTCCGCGCCGCGCCGCTGACGACGCTCGGCCTCGAACTGCCGGACCGATGCGACGATGCCAGCCGCCTGCCCGGCGTACAACTCGAAGATCTGGGCGTCTGCCGCGTCAAACCGGTGACAAGGATCGGGCGCGTGGGCCGTGACCGCGCCCAGTAACCGGCCATCGGCGACGAGCGGCGCACCGATGGTCGGCCCGGCCGAGCCGGGCAGCCCGCCAGTCGGCAGGATCACCACCTGCTGCTCGCGGATGGCGCGCTCGGCGACACGCCAGCCGTGCAGATCCGTCGGGGAGCCAGGCGGCATGGCCGGTGTCGAGCACAGCGGCGTCAACACCTGGCGCGCCTGATCCCACCCCAGGAGCGTCCCCCGCTCAGCGCCAACCGAGCGAACCGCCTCCTCGAGCACCATATCCAGGACGTCGTCGTCGCCGGTGTGGACCGCCAGCCGCTGGGCAACCCGTTGCAACCCGAGCAGCCGCGCCTGCTGCCGCCGCGCGTCGGCCAGCAGGCGGGCCTGCTCGACGCCGACCGCCAGGTGGACGGCAAGGTGCTCCAGCAGCCGCTCGTGAGCCACAGTGTAGACCCCGCGCTGGCAGGAGGCCGCCACCAGCACGCCGACCGGCGCATCCCCGACGAGGACCGGGACGACGAGCCGGGCATGCAGGCCGGCAGCAGCCAGCGACGGCCCTCCCGGCAACAGCCCGTCTACCGGCGGCCCTCCCAGCGACGACCGGGGCGCCAGGTCCGCCTCACGGTACGAGCGTCCGCGCTCCAGCACCGCCCGGATCGTGGGGTCGCCGAGCGGCAGCGTCACCCCTGGGACCATGCCCGGCACGGCGCACTCGCCGGCCACGGCCAGCAGTTGGAGCCGCTCCGGCTCGGCGTCCCACAACGCGACGGCGCTCCAATCGGCCGGGGCGAGCTGGCGGACCTCGTCGACGACGATCTGCGCGACCTCCGCAGCGCTGCTCCGGCCGACAATGGCCCGGGCGACCTGCGTCAGGGCCATCTGTGCGCTGAGGCGCGTACGACCGTTGCGCTCCGGCCGCTCGCGTCGGGGCGCATCAGTGGATATTCGCGGAGACGTAATATTGTGTCCAGTTGTGTCGCGCATAGTCTTCTCTATGACCCCAACGCCCCGCTCTGCGGAAAAGGGTCGCGATGTGACCTGCCAAGCGCGCGCGTCCCTGAGACAAGAGGCGCCGGTACGACCTGCCGGGCGCCCCTGCTACGCCGCGATCGCGCTCGCTGTACGTTCGCCGCCGTTGTGGCGTTGCTGCATCCGCGTCAAACCTATCATATATCCGCCAATGTGAGATCCTTCCAGCATAGCGCACCCTGGCTATTTTGGGAGGATCATGCACCCCCTGGACCAGGGCGATTGCATGTTGATGTCGTCGTGCCGCCGCGTCGGGGCTTGAAAGCCCCGCCTACCATCCTGCAGTCGCTGCGCGACGCTCCAGTCGCACCAGTGCCGGCCGTTCCCGACGGCCGTCGCGC
>JADZEM010000111.1 GCA_020850535.1 Chloroflexota bacterium | reverse complement strand
GTGGGTCGTGGGTCGTGGGTCGTGGGTCGTGGGTCGTGGGTCGTGGGTCGTGGGTCGTGGGTCGTGGGTCGTGGGTCGTGGGTCGTGGGTCGTGGGTCGTGGGTCGTGGGTCGTGGGTCGTGGGAGCCGCGCCCCCTCGACCTACGATCTACAACCCACCACCCATACTTACCGCTCGAACGGCTGCGTCCCAGGGATCGCCCGGAGGATCAGCAGGAACAGGACCGCGCCCAGGAACGCCAGCAGGATGCTCCCCAGGTTGAAGCCCGTCACGTCCCAGCCAAAGAGCGCCCCGCCGACGAACCCGCCGAGCAGCGCTCCGACCACGCCGACCACGATATTGCCGAGAATGCCGAAGCCTCGGCCGCCCATCGCCATACCAGCGAGCCAACCAGCGATCAGACCGACAATGAGCCAGGCAATGATGCCCATGATGGCGTTTCTCCTCTACGATTGGGCCCCGCTACTGTGGAGCGCCGTGATGCGTTTCTCATATGCAGATGCCGTGCCACGACTGGCGTGGACGGCGGGGCGGCGGCTCGCTTCTCGCATGGGCGGGATCGGGCCGCGAGTGGATGGAGGACAGGCGTGCCGCTGACGCCAGATGGGTCCGGCGCAGGGCCTCCCGAGGCGTTTCGGCGCAATCACTTCCTGCTGCTGCGGCTGCTGCTGGCCGTCGCCGTGCTCTACCGACACAGCTTCGATCTGCTGGCTGCCTCGCACGCCGATCTCGTGCTCGACCTGATCCCGCCTCGGACCCACCTGGGCCGCATCGCCCTCTGCTTCTTCATGGTCATCAGCGGCTTCCTGGTCACCCAGAGCTGGGTGCAGAGCACCGGGTGGCGAGATTTCCTGACCCGGCGCGTCCTCCGCATCTACCCGGCCTTCCTGGTCGCCTCGATCTTCTCGGCGTTCGTCGCCGCACCGCTCGGCAGCCGCCAGCCGCTCGACTACCTGGAGCGCCTCGACATCGGCGGCGTTGTCGCCAACGCGCTGCTGCTTGGCAAGCTGACCATCCCCCCGAGCTTTCTCGACAATCCGTACCCGGGGCAGGTCAACGGCTCGCTCTGGTCGATCCGCATTGAGTTCGAGTGCTACCTGGGCCTGCTGGCGCTCGGCCTGGCCGGCATCCCGCGGCGGCGACAGCTCGTGCTCGGCCTCTTTGCCGGCATGCTGATCGCCCACGCCGTGCAGGGCTACGTCCCGAGCCAGTTCGACCGCTTCGCGCACCACCTCCAACTGGCGACCTTCTTCGTGGCAGGTATGGTCTTCTTCCTGTACCGTGACCGTATCCCGCGCAGCCACGGCTGGCTCGAAGTGGCCGGCCTTGTCGTCCTCGTGACGGGCATCCTGGAGGTCGGGTTTCTGGAGCTGCTGCCAGTGACCGGTACGTACCTGTTGCTGTACCTCGCCTACGAGCCGCTGCTCGGTCGGCTGGGCTGGTCGCCGCGCGTCGATCTCTCCTACGGCATCTACCTGTATGCGTGGCCGGTCCAGCAGCTGCTGGTGCAGGCGGCCGGGCCGGCGCTCAACCCGTGGACGCTGAGCCTCGCGGCGCTGGTCGGAAGCGGACTGCTGGCCGCGTTGAGCTGGACACTCGTCGAGCGGCCGGCCCTGGCGCTGAAGCGACGCCGGCCGCCGGTCGAGGCTACCAGCGCATGAAGCTTCGCCCCCTGCGGTGCTGGCTCGCTCGGCGCTGGCTCGCTGGCCGCGCCCTGCCTGACCTGCTGGCCGTCGTCGTCCTCTGGTTGATCCCCGTGGCGCTCTACTGGCCGCACCTGATCGGGCAGCGGACGATTATCGGCAACTCCGATCGGCTGCACACCTTCCTGAACGTGCGGCTGTTCCAGGTCGAGCAGCTTCGCGAGCAGGGATTCGTGCCGGGCTGGACGGACCGCATGCTGATGGGGATACCCATCGACGGGCTGCACTGGATCTTCCCGCTGCTCGATCCGTCGGCCACGCTGCTACGTCTCGCGCCGCCGGAGCGGCTGCTCTGGCTTGCCGGCCTGGTCTCGGCGCTGCACATGGTGCTGGCCGGGCTGGCCGCGTACGTCTGCCTGCGGGACCAGGCGCTGCGTCCCTTTCCGGCCGTGATCGGGGCGGGCCTGTACGCCTGCTCGACGTTCTCGATCTTACGCGTCTCGCAGGTGGATTCGGCTCACGCCGTGCTCATCGTCGGGCCGCTCGGCCTCTGGGCGATTCGCCGGGCAGCACCCGGACAGACTGCCCGCGCAGGCTTGCTGCTGGCTGCCCTGGTGGCTCTCCTGCTCGGGTTCACCTTCTTGCAGGAGGCGGCGTACACACTGCTCTGGTGGGGCGCCTATGCGCTGTTCTGTGCGGTCCGTCGGCGGGACGTGCGGCCCGTCGCGGCGCTGACCGTCGGCGGGCTGGCCGGCGGGCTCATCGCCAGCCCGCGCCTGGTGGTGGCGCTGGTGGACCTGCGCGAGCTGGCGCGCGGCTCGACGTTCCTCGACGTGGCCCCGTACGAGGCGCTGCGCTGGCTCCACTACGGCATCTTCGGTCGTGCGCTGTCTGAGGCCCACGCTCTTGGCAACAGCCTGAACCTGAGCGAGGGCTTTCAGCTCTACACATCGGGGTTCGTGCCGCCGCTGCTGCTGGTGGGGGCGTTGTGGTGGGCGTGGCGCGCACGCTGGCCGTGCCGAGCGGCGCCTGGGAACGGCGCATCGACGGTCGCAGCGGCTGGCGAAGCGCCCGTCGATGCCACGCAGGTGGTTCGCGCATCAGACGCCCCGTTCTTCGCCGGCTGGCTGGTCCTGGTGTGCGCGGTCGTCCTGCTGGAGCCGGCCCGTTATCTGCTGTACCTCGTGTTCTTCGGCCTGGACTTCAGCCACAACCGCATCGTGGTGACGGCGCTGCTGCCGACCTGTGCGCTCGCCGCCGCCGTGCTGCAACGCCTGTGCGCTGTCGGCCCTGGCGCGGAGGGGCGGCCGGCCAGGGCTCGCGCGTCGGCGAGCGGGGCGCGGGCAGGCCGGGGAACGGGCACGAGAGCCCTGGCGGTCCCAGACCGAGCGACGACGGTCCTTGTTGGGGGCGCCGTGGCCGCGTTGTGCTTCCTGCTTGTCGAACCGTTGGGTGAGCTGCTTCGGGTGGCGCTGTTCGGCCCGGCGGTGCGGATCGAGCTTGCACCTGAGCTGCCGGCCCTGCTGCCGCACGCGCTAGGCGAGGTGACGGCCGTCTGGCTGCTGGGCGCAGGGGTGCTTGGCCTGCACGGCTTGCTGGCCGTGTGGGTGAGAAGAGGGCCAGTACGGCGCGACGTTGACCTTGACGTATTGTCATCCCGACCGCGGCGAGGCACGAGCGGAGCGGAGGGATCTTCCTCGTGGATCCTCGGAACGATCCCTCGGCTGCACGCGCAAGCTCGTTCCGCTCCGGATGACGCACCTCTGGGTGCAGCTACCGATGTGCCTCAGCCAGATGGCCCTCGCTGCTGGCAGCTGCTGGGGTCCGTGCCGGCCTATGCGCTCGGCGCACTGGCGCTGCTGCACGCGGTGAGCAGCGCCACGGTGCAGCTGCGCGGACCGAACACCGAGACGTACCCGACGCCGTTCGCCGGCGGCGACTTCTTCACGGCCCCGGCCTCGGCGTACCATGTCCCCAGTCCGGCCGCGCTGGCGGCCCTCGCCGAGCGGCTGGAGACCGACCGCTACCGCAGCATCGTGGTGTCCGGGCCGGACGGCTATCCAACGTACGACACCCCATCCGAGCGCGGCCACACGGCGTTCCTGGCCCAGTTCTGGCGGCTCCGGCTCGTGGATGGCTACGTCGGGCTGACGCGCCGGCTGGCCGATCTGCCCTGGCCCGTCACCTCGCGCACCCTCCGCGCCATCTCCTTTCCGCACGCGGAGACGGTGCCGTGGCAGTTGCTCGCCATCCTGAACGTCAAGTACGCCGTCATCGCCAGCCCGAGCCTGCTGTTCAACGTCCCGTCGACGCCCGACGCTGGCCGATCCGAGGCTGCCCCGGCTGACCTCACCATCATGGAGAACCCGCTGCCCCCGGTTCCGCGCGTCTTCTTCGCGCGACGGGCCGTCCCGCATACCTGGACCCCGCACCTGTCGGATCCGCCCTCTTTCGCTTCCCTGGCCCTGGCTCAGCCGGCTCCCTTTGACGCCACGGTGCCGTGCGGCAGTTCTACGGCCGGGCAGCCAGGACCGCCCTGTGACGTGACCGTCGTCTTGGACAGGAACCGCAACGCCCGCCTCTCCTGGCGTCGGTTGGAGAACCGGGACGCCGTGCCGGTGATCGATCTCTTCATCGCTGGCGAGACCCGTGCCGCCGATCCGTTGCGCGTGTCCACCAGGAGGACGACCTACACGCTGACGGGCCTCGCACCCAACTCGATGTACACCGTCCGCATGCGTACGTGCCTCACTACCGGCTGCTCGCCGCCGTCGCCTGCCCTGCGCGTTCCGGTCGGGAGCACGCTCTCGCCGGCCGAGCTGGCCGGGCGGCTGCCCGCCGATCCGCTGGCCGAGAGCTGGGTCGAGGGGCTGGATGCCGCCGCGACCTTTCCCGTCGATGGCAGCCCGATCCAGGCAGCGTTTCGCCAGGATCGCGTCACGGTTGATGTGGAACCCTCAGACCATCCACGATTCCTGGTCGTCAACGAGCTGTTTCACCCGGGCTGGCGGGCCTACGCTGGTCTTCAGGAGCTGCCGATCTATCCGACAAACATCGTCATGCGCGGCGTGATGGTCCCGGCGGGCGTCGGCCGGATCGAGCTGCGCTTCGAGTCGTTCCTGCGCTCCTGGACGGCCGCGCTGCTGGTCCTGGCGGGCCTGCTGGCGCTGGCGGCGGGGATGGCAGCGCTCCGGCAACTCGACAGGGAGCCGGAGCGTCCAGCGCCTGCCGACGCCCCGCTGGCGACGGCGTCCGCTGCTGCCTGCCGGCCTGCAGGAGCCGTCGACCGTTGAAGGCGCTGCTGCTGGCGCTCACCACTGGCCTGCTCTTCCTCGGCCTGATGACTGTGGTGCTGCGGTGCGTGGCCGTTCGCCGCCGCGCCGCCCTGCTGACCGCTCTCTGGGCGGCCAGCATGCTGCCGCTGGCCCTCGCCTACGTGCTGACGCCGCCGAGCCTCGGCTTCCTGCCGCCGTCCCTCCACGACGATCCGCCCTGGTTCGGCCTGCCGTTCTGCCTGGGGGTGTGGGGTGTCGGCTACTTTGGGGTGGCGTTGCAGCTCTACAACCTCGCGGAGCGCGGCCACTCGCTGCGCCTGCTGATCGACATCGCCAAGGCCGGAGCGTGCGGCCTGAGCATCCCCGAGATGGCCGAGGGGTACGCCGAGGGGCGCGGCCTCGGCTGGATGCTCGACAAGCGGCTCGCCGGGCTGGCGGCGGCCGGCGCGATCGATGCGGACGACGGCGACGTCTGTATCCGGCCTGGCGCCCGGCGCACGGCGCGCCGCATCCGTCGGCTGCGAGCACTGCTGCGGCTCAGCCAGTGGACGTGAGGCCGTGGACGTGAGGCCGTGGACGTGAGGTGTGAGGCCGTGGATGTGAGGACGGGCGGCTGTCTGCGCGCCATCAAACTGCGCACCCTCAGTTTTCTCGCCGTCGGTCCGCGCGCCATCGGCCCGTGCCTCCGACGAGGTGCGCCTTGCTCCTGACAGGCGCGCTGATCGGCGCGGTCTGGGTCGGGCTGCTCGCGGTCACACATCTCGTGCTGACGGCGTGGCGACCCGGCCTGAACCGCTCACGGGTGGCCAGCCGGCTGCTGCTGCTCGCGCTGGCGGGGGCGGCCGGGACGGCCTTGCTGACGGCGCAGGTGGCCGCCGATACCAGCGTGACGGCAGCGGCTTCGGCAGCGGTTCATCCGATCCTTGCGGCCATCGGGGCGCTGGTCACGGTCCTCTGCGGCTTCGTGCTGTACATGCCGCTCTACTACGCCGTCGTCTCGTCGTTGTCGGGGCAGCTGCTGATCCGCCTGGACGAGGCCCCTGACGGCCGTCTCTCCCGCGCAACGCTGGCCGGGCCGGAGACGCTCCAGCAGATCCTGCAGCCGCGCCTGGGGTCGATGGTCCGTTCGGGCCTGCTCCACGAGGATGGCGGGCGCTGGTGCGCGACGGCGCGCGGCCGGCGGACTGCCGCGCTGTTCCGCGCCGTCAAGGCACTCTGGCGGCTCGGCCCGGGCGGCTGATCGGCTGACGCGCGGCGAGCATCGGCCTGCGCCTCTGCGCTAGCATGCCGCCTATCTGCGACCGCGCCATCTCTGCGCGGGCGACTCGGCCGCCCGACGCCATCGCTGAGGAGTCAGCCGGCATGGTGACCGTCTCTGTGAGTCCGACCAGCACCGCGCATCCGCTCGATCCGCTGAGCGCCGCCGAGATCGCCGAGGCCGTTGCCATCGTTCGCGCCCAGCGCACGCTCGGCCCGCGCACCCGCTTCGCCAGCGTCGGGCTGCGCGAGCCGACGCGCCAGGAGCTTCGGCAGCTTCGGGCGGGGGCCACGCTGGACCGCGAGGCCGAGGTGATCCTGCTCGACAACGGCACGAAGCTCACGCACGAGGCCATCGTCTCGCTGGCGAGGGGCACGGTGGTGCGCTGGCGGGATGTCCCTGGCGTGCAGCCGCCGGTCATGCTCGACGAGTTCTACGAGTGCGAGCTGGCCGTCAAAGCCGATCCGTGCTGGCAGGCCGCCGTGCAGAAGCGCGGCGTCACTGACTTCGACCTGTGCATGGTCGATCCGTGGTCGAACGGCCACTATGGCGCGGAGGAAGATGGCGCGTTGCGGCTGGTGCGCGCCCTGACCTGGGTCCGCGCCAACCCGCGCGACAATGGCTACGCCCGGCCCATCGAGAACCTGATCGCCGTGGTCGATCTGAACGCGATGCAGGTGGTTCGCGTCGAGGATGGCGCGGTGGTGCCACTGCCGCCGCAGGATGCCAACTACACCGCCGAGGCGGCTGGCCCGGTCCGCACCGATCTGAAGCCCATCGCGATCACCCAACCCGATGGCCCGAGCTTCGCCGTCAACGGCTACGAAGTGCGCTGGCAGAAGTGGCGGCTGCGCGTCGGCTTCAACGGTCGCGAGGGGCTGGTGCTCTACGACATCAGCTACCAGGACGGCGACCGCGAGCGCTCGGTGCTGGAACGGGCTTCGGTGGTGGACATGGTGGTGCCGTACGGCGATCCGCGCCACCACTACAACCGCCGCAACGCCTTCGACGTGGGCGAGTACGGCATCGGGGTGATGGCGAACTCGCTGTCACTCGGCTGCGACTGCCTCGGCGAGATCTCCTACTTCGACGCCTGTCTCAACAACAGCCGTGGCGAGCCGGTCCCGATCCCGAACGCCATCTGCATGCACGAAGAGGACTACGGCATCCTCTGGAAGCACTACGACATCCGCCTGAACGAGGTCGAGGTGCGGCGCTCGCGGCGGCTGGTCGTGTCGTCTATCGCGACGGTCGGAAACTACGAGTACGGCTTCTACTGGTACTTCTACCAGGATGGCAGCCTGCAGCTCGAAGTCAAGATGACGGGCATCGTCACCAACGGGGCGCTGGCTGACGGCGAGCCGACGCCGCCCTGGGGGGTGCTGGTGGCCCCGAACGTCTACGCCCCGATCCACCAGCACTTCTTCAGCGCGCGGCTCGACGTGGCCGTGGACGGCCCGACCAATCGTGTCGAGGAGCTGCACACCGTGGCCGATCCGCTCGGCCCGGAGAACCCGCTCAAGAACGCCTTCCGCGAGGTCAGCCGGCCGCTGCTCCGTGAATCCGAGGCCCAGCGCGTCATCGACCCGCTCTCGGCACGCTACTGGAAGATCACCAACCCGGCGGCGAAGAACGGCTTCGGGCGACCGACAGCGTACAAACTGATGCCCGGCGACAACGTCCTGCCGTTCGCCGCCGACGACGCCCCGGTCATCGAACGCGCCCGCTTCATGACGAAGCATCTCTGGGTTACCCAGTACGAGCCGACCGAGCGCTACGCCGCCGGCGACTACCCGAACCAGCATCCCGGCGGGGCCGGCCTGCCGGAGTTCGTGGCGCAGGATCGGTCGCTCGACAACGAGGAGCTGGTGGTCTGGTACACGTTCGGCGCGCACCACAGCGTGCGGCCGGAGGACTGGCCGGTGATGCCGGTGACGTGCATCGGGTTCATGCTGCGGCCGTCCGGCTTCTTCGACCGCAGCCCGGCGCTGGATGTGCCGCGCCCGGTCTCGGCCCACTGCGCGACGGACGCGGGCAACGGCGGCAGCAGTGAGTGCTGCCACTGACAGGCCGCGCGTGTAGCCCCGCCCGCCTCTTGGCGTTTGACGAAATAGCCACGTATTCCGTCCGTCACTCTGGAGGCCCTCACCCCCACACTCTGGAGGCCCTCACCCCCACACTCTGGAGGCCCTCACCCCCCAACCCCCTCTCCCTGTGCGCGGGAGAGGGGGAGACACACGAGACAGTGATTTCTCCCCCTCTCCCGCGCACAGGGAGAGGGGGTTGGGGGGTGAGGGCCTTTACCACATCCCTATTCGGAGGTCAGGCCAAGGGACACCGGCGTGTCCAGGAGTCGGCGCACTTCATCGACGGTCAGGCGTGCCTGTTGTCTCGGATCACGGAGCTACAGCCTGTGTGAGATCCGATTGGCCCGCTCGCGCAGCGCCAACGCGCATGCCTGGAGGTCGGCGGCCTCCGACGAGTAGGCTGTTGCTTCGTCAGGGCGGCCGGCTTCCTGGATCACCGCTGCCAGACCAGCAAGGATCGTGGCGCGTCGCTCCGCCGCGGTCGCGTCGCGGTGGGCCCGGCCTAGGGCCGGCGGCTGCCAGCGCAGGGGCTGTTGGTCGGCGTCGGCCGCAAGGAGCGTCAGCTCATCCCGGTAGATTGCTTCGGCTTCGTCGTATCGACCAGCACGACGGAGCATGTCGGCGTGCGCCCGATGCAGGTCCGTCTCATGATGCTGCCCAATCGGCCCGGCCATGCGAAGCCCCTGGCGCTCGGCCTCTGCACGGGCTGCACTGAGTTGGGCATTCATCGCCGCGTAGGCTGCCGTAACCATCTCGATAGCTTCGCCCTGCATCGCCAATGCCTCATCCAGCCGGCCCTGAGCGGCGATCACGTCGGCCAACAGACTCAGGAGCATCCCGCGCCTTGGGTCGCGGGCGTCTCGCACGTCCTCGGGCTTGCGCTCAGCGTCCCGCGCAAGCTCCTCTCGTAGCAAGGCTTCCGCATCAGCATGTCGCCCGAGGCTCTTGTGCGCGCCGTGCAGGAACCAGGGCGTGACCTCGTCATGCCGCCGCGACGCTTTGCCCTGCCGCCGCAGATCCAGCAGACGCTCACCGCACACAATCGCCTCGGCATACTGCTTCGCGTTGGAGAGGTGCTGGCCAAGCTGGAGGACGGCGCCCTGCGTTCGTTCATGGTCGGGACCAAGCTCAGACTCGGCCAGTTGGAGGGCGCGTCGATATTGCGCCTCCGCCTCGTTCTGCCGTTCCTGCATCGTGAGGCTTGCACCGAGTTCATAGAGGACGTGCAGGTCGTGTTGGTCCGCCGTGAGATGGTCATCCTTCAGACGAAGCCAGAAGCGACAGACTGGCTCGACCTTCGTATAGTCCGAGGCATCGCAGTAGTAGTAGTGGAGCAGGTTCACGTGGCTCTGCTCCAGGCGTGGATCGTCCAGGCCGAACGTCGCGGCGACACGCAGCCGCTCGATCAGCAGCGGTTCCCGCTCAGGCAGGCGAACAGGATCGTGCGGGATCTCGTAGGCGGCGCGGTCAAGCTCGTGCCAGCGGTCGTCCGGGCTGGTGCTCACGTCAGATATCCCCGGGGAAACACGAAGCCCCCGCGCCAGGCATCCGGCGCGAGGGCGGCGGCGCGGGCACGTTCAGGCAGTCAGTGGGCCGCGCCCCAGATGTCCACGATCTGCCCGGTGGCGTCGAACGCCATCTCGTGGCCGTCAGGGTCGATGTCGAGGTGGGACAGCTCGCGGGCCTGGTTCAGCAGCGACGCCGAGATCTCGATCTCGCCGATCTGCAGCGTGTTGCGGATGTGCATGACGCCCACCACGTCCTGGCGCGGCTCGCCGCAGGTCTGGATGGCTGCCTTCACCGCCGAGCGGTCATCTGGCATCACCATCGGCACCTGCCCGCGCTGCAGGCCGCCGATGCCGCTGGTCAGGCAGTTGATGTAGTAGGCTGCGAAATCGACCTTGTTGATCAGCCGCTGGGTGGTGAAGTCCGCGAGGCCCAGGCCGGCCGCGTTCCCGTGCGAGCCGTCGGTCAGGTCCAGGATGGCGATGGCGCTGACGTTCGGGCGGTCGAACTCGGCCGAGCCGTGCACCAGCATCCGTCCGATGATGTTCGAGTCCATCCCCGCGCCGGAGATCTGCTTGCCCATCTCGTCGATGATGAGGGTGTCGAGCGTGTCGAACGGCAGCGAGGGCATCAGCCGCTTGGAGGTCGCCTGCAGCTCGACCTCCTTCTCGTCCGCGATGTCGGTCGCCTTGACCGACTCGATGATCGCCGTCTGGTCGTAGGCGTTCTCGACGATCGCCACGCCGAACAGCACGCCGGCGTGCTTGACGACGACCTTCGCCGCCTTCGGCATCCACTGCGCGAGGCCCGGCACGCCGTAAGAGTGGACGGCCTGCGCGCCCTTCTGCTTGCCGATGCCGATGGTGCAGATCTTGGAGAGGCCGCTCTCGATGGGGCCGTTGAAGTCGGTGTGCGGCTTCACGCGGTTGACGACGATCACGCCGTCAGCGGCGAGCGCCGTCTCCGCGACGTAGACCGGCATGCCGCACTCGTCCACCACGCCGACCTGCCGCACGGCCATGTCGGAGATGATCTGCATCCCGACGCTCTGCTCGGTGATGCCAAGCTCGGCCAGCATCTCGATCTGGCCCTCGGCGGTCGCCTTGCCGTGGCTGCCCATGGCCGGCATGACGAACGGGTCGCCGCCCAGGGCGCGGACCTCCTCGCCGATGGAGCGGATGATGCGCGCCATGTTGGCGATGCCCCGGCTGCCGGCCGTGATGGCGATGCGCGCGCCGGGCTTGATGGTGTCCGCGAACCGGCGCACGTGCCGCTTCGTCTCGCCCTCGATGTCGTCCAGCACGGGTGCATTGAACGTCTGGCGGACGCGGTGCATGACGGGCAGCGGCACGTGCAGCTGAATGGCGCTCAGGTCTGGCGCGGCGATCATGGCAGCACTCCCAGGTTTGGCCTGACTGACGGTGTCCGGCAGAGCGGAGCCCGACGACGGGCAGTTGGGAGCATTGTAGGGCGGCCGGCGGCCCCGGTGCGCTCTGTTGGTCGCAGGCGCGTACTCCCCACCCCATAGCTCACCGTTGACCTCGGGTCGGGGGTGAGGGGCAAACGGTGCAGGTCAGCCGTGCCCGTGGTGGGCGTGGCCGCCGGCGCGCACGGCCGGCGCGCGGTCCGGGGTGGCGAGCAGGAACGTGCCGCTCCGCGTCAGGCCGTAGCGGGCCACAACCTCGGGAGAGAGGCGGCGGGAGAGGTCGTTCTCGCGGACCGTGAAGCCGCCATCCGTCAGCCTGCGCACGAGCAGCGGACCTGGGACCGCGTCGGAGCCGTCACCTGTACGGACGGCCACCAGGCCGCCGTCGCCCATCAGGCGCTGCACGCTCTGGGACAGCGCCGCGATGTCCTGATCCGGCCGCACGCCCTGCCCGAGCAGCAGGAGGTTGCAGATCCCGCGCGTCAGCGTCACGCTCGTCAGATCGCCTTCGATATCCACATCTGGCGCGCTCGCACTCATGGTGCGGTAGTCAAACTGGTTGAATCGGTCGAACCAATTGCGCGTGTACGCCGTCGGCTCGACATCCAGGATGCGGGCGCCCAACGGGAGCGTGTCGGTGAGTCCCTTGAGCAGCAGGATCAGTGCGCGGTCATCGGGGCCGCTCATGCAGCGCGCGCAGAGATCGGGGACGCCGGGGCGGTCGTGGCAGGACGGGCGGAACGTGCGGCCCTGCCAGCCGCAACAGGGACAGCGCACCGCCGTGCCAGCGTACCGAGCCTCGCGAGCAAGCTGCTTGAGCACCGGCGAGCGGCTAACGGCGTTGAGCGCGATATCTGCCAGCGTCATCCACACGCTCTCCGAATGGTCTACCGGATGATAGTCGACCGTCAGGCCATCTCCCTACAGTTCTGGGGGAAACCTCAGGGCAATTGCCTGTTGGGTGTGTCATGCCGCCGCGTCGGGGACTGAAGTCCCCGCCTACCATCATGCTGTCGCTCTGCGACGCTCCTGTCTCACGTGTCGATGGTTGATCCGGTCCTTCGTCGCGCAGCGACTGCATGACTGTAGGCGGGGGTTTCAACCCCCGCCTGCGCGTCTCGTCGCGCTTCGGGAACCCCGACGAACTGGCGAGCGCCCTGGGTGATGCCCGCTGCCATCCTCAGCCAGACACGCCAGGAGGCCCGGGCAGGAGACTTCCCGGGCCTCCTGTGCTGACCGGTGAGCGCCGTCTGCTACTCCACCCGCGCACGCGTCGCGTTGGAGACGGTCCGCGTGGCCGAGCGGTTCTCGCCGGCCAGCAGCCAGACGACCTTCGCCACCAGCCACGCCACCAGCATGTAGACGACAATCGCCACCAGCGTGTTCAGCTCCAGCACGCTGCCGCCGCTGCCCGGGTTGCCGAACAGGTTGTTGAACGGCGCGATGAACGGACCGGAGGCCGCGTAGATGAAGCTCGCGAAGCCGGCCGCCTCGTTCGCGCCGAGCAGCTTCAAGACGAAGCGGATCGCCAGGAGGCCCTCGACGATGCCGAACAGCAGCCAGATGCCCTGCACGAGCTTGTAGGACGAGCGTCGGCGCTCCGCGTATGGATCGTACGAGGTCGCGTTGACCTGATCCACAGCCGCGGTCGCTGGCGGGGTCGCAACGCGCTCGTAGGCCACCTCGTCGTAGGCGGCTGGCGCCGTCGTCCGCGCGGTCGGGGTCTCCACATACCCGTCTACTGGCCGTTCCACCACGCCTGGCCGCTCGACTCGTCGCTCCTGCATCGTGATGCCTCACTTTCTCAGAGAAGCGCGCCGACTGTGCTGTCGGCGTCGCCAGCAGATGTCCAGACTGCACGTCTGGCGTCTGTTACGGACTCGTGCCGCCCCTAATGCAGAGGCCGTGCCACTATCGCTGCCTGACGCCTCTCCGCGACTCACCGGCCAGATCGTCTGGCGTATCCTCTCCGTGGTTGGCTGCGCGTGACTCGTGTCGAGCCGCGCCCATGGTGGCCGACCGATCCTCCCGAGGAGCACGCATGGCCGAGTTGATTCCATTCGCGGAGCTGCGTGGCGGGCTGCGCGCCGAGACCGCCGCCCGCGCCGATTTCGCGGTGCTGCCCATCGGGGCCGTCGAGTGGCATGGCCCGCACCTGCCGTTCGGCACGGACGTGATCCTGGCGTCCGAGTTCGCCGCGCGCCTGCGCGGCGACTTCAGCGCTGTCCTCTTCCCGTCCATGCCGTACAGTGCGTGCCCTGGCAAGACCAGCGGCCACGAGGGGACGGTCGCGATTCGCCCGGAGGTCGCCCTGGCCTACCTGTGCGACGTGCTGGCCGGCATCGTGGACGCCGGGTTTCAGCGCGTGCTGGTGCTCAACGGCCACGACGCCAACATGTCGATGGCCCGCGCCGCGATGGAGTGGGTCTCGGGGAGCCGGACGGTCAGCTTCCTGCTGGTCAACTGGTTCCAACTGCTGACGCCCGCCGAGACGGCCCACCTGTTCGGGCAGACCAGCGGACACAACGGGCGCGGCCACGGCGGCCCGTTCGAGTCGGCGGCGGTCTGGAGCTTTGCGCCGGAACGTGTGAATACGGACGGCATTCCGGATCTGCCGCCGCGCCCGTCCCTGGCCTCGGACCGCATGCACGTGCTGGTCGAGTCGTACCCGACGCCCTGGGACGGCTGGTCCGGGTACATCAGCGAGGCGAGCCAGGCGAAGGGCGACGAGCTGGTGGAAGGGGCGCTGGACAAGCTGGCCGGGCTGCTCGAAGCGTGGATCGCCGCGCCGCCGTCCGATCCGCCCCGGCGCCGGTAGGTGGGTTGAGGGTCGAGGGTCGTGGGTCGTGGATCGTGGGTCGTGGGTCGTGGGTGATGGGGAAAGCGTGCAAGTTGCAATTGTCATCCTGAGCGCAGCGAAGGACCTCACCCGCTGACCGTCAACGTTCGCGTCGCCCGCTGGCCGTCGACGTTTGTGTCACGCGCCGACCATCAGCTTGTGCATCATCCGCTGACCGTCAACGTTCGCGTCGCCCGCTGGCCGTCAGCTTGTGCATCATCCGCTGACCGTCAACGTTCGCGTCAGCGGGTGAGGTCCTTCGGTGCGCTCAGGATGACATGGGGAGTTGCGTTTTTACTACAGTGCAGCGGCGCGCGTCAGCGGGTATGCATCCACGACCCACGACCCACGACCCACGACCCACGACCCTCGGCCCACGACCCACCACTACGGTCGTTGGACTTTGAACACGAACTCATACGGGTACGGCAGCGTTGGGGCGCTCGCCTCGTTGAGCCGGGCCACCTGCTCGTCGGAGAGCGCCCAGCCGGCCGCCCCGAGGTTGTCCTGCAGGTGCTCCAGCGTCCGCGCCCCGAGGATCGGGCCAGTCACCCCAGGCTGCCGCAGAATCCAGTTGAGCGCCACCTGCGTGAATGTCTTCCCCGTCTCGTTGGCGACCTGCTCGACGGCGTCCAGCACGCGTCAGGTCGCTTCGGTCGCCGTGTTGTCCCAGGACTCCATCCGTGTGGGCGAGTTCGCGATGCGTGAGCCGGGCGGTGGGGCGTCCATTCCGCGCCGGTACTGGCCACTGAGCCAGCCAGCATGCAGCGGGCTCCAGCAGATGACCCCCAGACCCTCGTTGCGGCACACCTGGAGCAGCTCCCACTCGGTGGTACGGCAGAGCAGGCTGTACATCGGCTGGAGGCTGACTGGGGACTCCCACCCCATCTGACGCGTCAGGTCGATGGCTTTCTGAAGCTGCCAGCCGGTGTAGTTGCTGATGCCGATGTACCGGATCTTGCCGCTGCCGGTGAGGCGATCCAGGGTGCTGAACGTCTCCTCGAACGGTGTGCGGCTGTCCCAGCAGTGCACCTGATACAGGTCGATGTAGTCGGTCTGGAGACGGCGCAGGCTGGCGTCCACCGCCTCGACCAGATGCTTGCGACTGAGGCCACGGTCGTTGACGCCATCGGCCATCGGGAAGAAGCCCTTGGTGGCGATGATCAGTCGATCGCGCTGCCGGCTTGCCAGCCACCGCCCGACGATCTCCTCTGACGCGCCTCGGGTGTAGACATCGGCGGTGTCGATGAACGTCCCGCCGGCCTCGACGAAGGCGTCCATGATGCGGCCACTGTCAGCCTCGTCGGCCTGCGCCCCGAACGCCATCGTGCCGAGGCAGAGCTCGCTCACCTGCAAGCCGGTCTTGCCGAGGTACCGATACTCCACGGTACACCCTCCCAGTGCTCTCGGCGACGACTGTAGCACGGTCTCGGTGCCGGTATGGGTGAATCGAGTACGCTCTGCGCGCGGGGACGAGACAGGATATCGTGGCTTGTCCGCGCGCCTGGGGCGTCGGCGCCGGGTGGATGCGGCGGCCGTTCATGATGCACGGCTTGTCCGCGCGCCTGGGGCGTCGGCGTCATGACGGCGACTGGAGCAAGTGACCGTGCGGCTACTGTTGTGGGATGTCGATGGCACGCTGGTCGTGTCGCAGCGGCTGGTGGGCGAGGTCTACATTCGCGCGGCCGTCGAAGCGTACGATCTGCAGGAGGATCTGAAGCACGTTGAGTGGTCCGGCAAGACCGACAGCCAGATTGTGCTGGAAGCCCTGGCGCTGCACGGCTGGTCCGAGGCCGACACCGTCGCGCGCCTGGACCGGTTCCGCGAGCGCTACCTGTCCGGGCTGGAAGCTGTGCGCGAGCGGCTGGTGGAGGACATGCCGATCCTCCCGGGCGTCCAGGAGACCCTGACGCGGCTCGCCGCTCCGGACGTGGCGCAGTCGCTGCTGACCGGCAACTACGAGCCAGCCGCGCGGCTCAAGCTGGGAGCGGTCGGGCTGGATCACCATTTTGATTTTCGCGTCGGGGCGTTCGGCAGCGACCACCGCGACCGCACGAAGCTGGCGCCCATCGCCATCGAGAAGGCGCAGCGGGCGTACGGCGTGAGCATCGCGCCGGCCGACGTGGTGGTGATCGGGGACACGCCCCGAGACATCGCCTGCGCG
The DNA here is from genome assembly GCA_020850535.1 of Chloroflexota bacterium. Taxonomy (NCBI): domain Bacteria; kingdom Bacillati; phylum Chloroflexota; species Chloroflexota bacterium. The sequence continues at coordinate 4,188 of JADZEM010000111.1, read as the reverse complement.
CGGGCCGGCGGGGCGCGAATCGTCGCGGTAGCCACGGGACATTTCAGTGCCGACGTGCTGGCCGAGCACCGCCCGGACGCGCTGCTGCCGAGCCTCGCGGACACCGAGGCGGCGCTGGCGGCGATCCTCGGCCGGTAACAGGGTTGCCTCACCCCCAGGCCGGGGCGGCCTCATCCCCAGACGCCTCGACCCGCCGGAGATGATGCCGGCCGACAACGCGCGCCGCCTGACCGATCTCTGGATAGTCGGCAGTGTGAGCTGCTGCCGGGGTGGAAGAAGAAGCTGCCCATCGCCCTACCGTTGAAGAGACCATCCGGAAGTACTATTGCGACCCGCCGAATATTGAGTTAGGCGAGGCCCGGTCATAATTCCCACCAGATAAGGAGCAGTGTCACCGCGACCCGTCGACGGAGTTGGAGGCGTAGATCCGGCCGACATCGCGGAGTCTCGGTTCTCCTGGTGAAGCAGCTTCCGATTTATGACCGGGTCTCGGCTAGTTGGGGCGAGGTGATGGAAGTGGCGTCGGCGTCATGGTCGTCGTACTGACGGAAGGAGCTGTCGACGTGCGGATCGGCGGCGCGGTAGCAACGGGGACGTTCGTACTGGTCGGCGTTGCCTGCGGGGTTGGAACGGTAGTCGCAGCCGGCGCTGGGGGGAGTACTGTGGGTGCGGCGGCGGTGGGCTGAGGAGTTGGCTCTCCTGGAGGCGCGCTTGGCGCCGGGATCGTGATCCCCGGGATGATCGGAGCATCCGGTGGCTGCAATTGCCGAAGACTCGATACTGATGGGCCAGCGTAGTCGGGCAGTTTTTCGAGGCGAGGAGCTGCGATGTCTTTGCGCTTCGCGATGATCCGGTAGTTGAAGTTGAGCGTCGCGGTACCACCCTGCAACTCGCGAACCTGAAAGCCGGAGCTTGATTTCGCTGCGACGTACAGCCCCTTACAGTCACCCTCTGGGGTGAGGAACACCTGATAGGCTTCGGTTCGCACGAACTCCGCAAAGTCACTGTCGAGGCGCACGTCTGCTCGCCCGGAGGCGAGACGAGCAGAGCCGACATCTTCGAACCAGCTCTCCGGACCCTCGATACTGTACATCCGTCGGATCGAACCATCCGGATGTCGGACGCCAGCGTTCTTCGCCCCATTGATGACAGTGAAGTTGCCATGGACTTCGACGGCGCCCAGGAAGAGCCCGGCGCGCCCATTGGTCGAGTGACCTACTGATCTCCGCATAGGAATCTAAAGTTCATAGCCGCACTCGCGAGCACACCCTTGGATGACGGAGCGTATGTGTCGGAGGCGGGCGGTGGCGAGGCGGAGATGGCGTCGGAGGTGGTCGAGAGTCTGGCAGCAGACGTTGCCCAGTTCGACGTGCTTGAGAAAGGTCCAGATGCCCGCATCCGGATTGAGATCCGGAGCGTAGCCGGGGAACCGCTCCAGCCGAATGCGCTCGGCGCCAGCCTGAGCCAGGAAGACCGTGACCGGCTGGCCACGGTGGATCGGCGCGCCATCCCAGATGACGAGGATCTTGCCGGGGATGTGGCGGAGCAGGTGCTTGAGGAAGCGGACGATGTGCGGGCGCTTGTACGGATGATCCTGCACGAGCATGAGCAGCTGCCCCGCCGGGGTGATGCCGCTGATGACCGCGAGGTGATCGCGGCTCAGCGGCAGGCGAAGGATGGGTGTCTGGCCACGAGGCGCGTAGGTTCTGACGGCCCCGGGCAGCAGGTAGCAGCCGGACTCATCGACCCAGACGATGGTTCGCCCCTCCTGGTCAGCCCCTTTTGTAGGGCCGGCCAGCGCTCGGTCCGCCGCGCCTCGATCTCCGCCTCGTTCCGCTGGCTGGCTCGCTGGACCGGCTGCTGGACGCTCCACCCGACCGCGCGCAGGAGCTTGCCAATGTGGTGGGGATGGTACCGCACCCCGAACTCCCGTCGGATGACCGTCGCCACTCGCTTGGCGGTCCACACGTCGCCACGGAACCCGAACGCCTCGGCCCCACGGGCCAGCAGCACCGGCACTTCTGCCCGCTGCTCCGCCGTCAGTTTCGGGGTCGGGCCCGGCGCGACACGCCCCTTCAGCCCGTCCACCCCGCCCTCACGCCCACGGCGCATCCACTGGCTGACCGCACCGGCCGTCACCCCCAGCGCCTCCGCGATCTTCGCCTGGCTCCAGCCCTTCGCCTGCAACGCCCACGCACGCAGTCGATGCCTCTCACGCCACTCCGTCGCACCGCTCCCTTGCTTGTCCATACCTCACATCGCTGCACACTCCAGGCCACCTTTAGCATCCCGCGCGATGATCAGTAGCTGTCCGTCACGTTGCCGCATCCACCCTGTTGGATTGAGACGGTCCGCCGTGGTCATAGGGAATCTCCCGAATCGGCATCGGGGCAAAATGCGTTCAGTGACTGCACCTGTGGAAGAGAGATAACATCCTTACCATCAGGTCTATACACTTCAAGTTCGGACATGTACCCATCAACAACATGCAGTAGTATCTGGATTTCGGCTTCATCATAGTCATTGCAAAAGGCTTCAATCGGAACTCTTCTTCGAACATTCGCTTTCAAATAGTCACTATGGTCGACAAGGAGAACAACACTCGGATCACCTGAGCCATATTCCTCGGTGACTACAGCGGTTATGAATTGCGCTCGCAACTTCTCTACACCTGGGAACGTGTGCGATAGAAGATACGCAATAATACCTTGTTCCCATACATTAAGAGTGCGGGGTTCAGGTAACTGTTCGGTCATGATACGTCACGGGAGAACATAGTATGTACCGACGTGAATTACTCCATTACCGAGATTCATGGCCCTGAACTCGACAATCTTCCTGCCAACGTTTACCCGCCCCCAGAAACCTTGGCCCATTGCTGTAGATCTCGCTACGGTTTCTCGAATCCTTGCTGTAATTGCCTCCTGCACTTCCGCAACAACAAGGCCTGTTCCAGAGAGGTGCCGAGCACCGTGCCCTCGCTGACCAAACGTGACTTCCCATTCATTTCTTCCGCCGCTCCCACCCGGAGAGCCACGAGTTGACATGGGGACAGTGATGACTGAAGGTCCAAAGGGTGTCGATGCTCTCAAGCGAGCATCCCGCATCCAATGGAAGATCATGCAGGCAATACTGAAGGATTTGCCTGTACCACCTCAATCCGGCGCGGTAGAGGTGGCAGGGTGAGTCATGCGGGGGCGCCGGCGGCCTGAGCGGCGCGGGCCGTGATGAGGTCGGCGAGGGGCGGGATCTGGCCGGCGCGGGTGAAGCGGTCGATGAGGAAGGCGGCGAAGTCGAGGCCGAGCTTGCGGGTGGTGGCGGCGAGGGTCATGAAGGTGTCCCAGGCGGCGGCGCCGGCCGGGCTGCGGGGGCCGAAGCTGACGTCGCGCTTGCGGACGCGTCGGCGGGCGTCGAGCTCGGCCGGGTTGTTGTGGAGCGGGAGCTCGGGGTGGTCGAGGACCCGCAGGAGCTCCGGCTTCTTGTCGCGGGTGAGCGCGAGGCGGCGGTCGAGCTCGGCGTAGCCGGTCGTGGTGCCGAACAGGTCGTCGAAGCGGGCATCGAGCCGGGCGCGCTCCTCGGGGGTGGAGTGGTCGCGGTAGGCCAGCAGCTCGCGGTAGTAGGCCCAGAACCGGGCGAGGATGTCGGCCAGGAGGGCACGCGGCTGGGGCAGCCACGGCGTCAACTGCTTGCAGTGGCGGCCCTCGTGGATCCAGCACAGCGCCAGCTCCGGGGTGATGGCCCTGAACTGGGTCGCGTCGTCGCAGACCAGGGTCCGCACGACCGGCCAGTCCGGGTCGGCCAGGTACGCCGCGACCGCCAGCGCCTCACGCACCTGCTCCCGCTGCCGGGAGCCCAGCCGGGACAGTGGACCGTCAAGCAGGCGTGTCAGCGTCGTCTCGTCCAGCTCCCGGTCGTGCGGGAGGGCAGCCCGCACCCGGGCCTGCGCCGCTGCCGAGAGCCCCAGGAACGCCAGGTGCCGCTCGGCTTCCCGATCGTAGCGGTACGCCGCCGGCCGACCGCCGCGCAGCACCGCGACGATCGTCCGCCGATCCTTCCCGGGTGTCGTCCGGTACGCCGTGTACAGGTCGTTGCAGAGGATGTGGCAGTACCAGCCGTCGCCATCGACCCGCGTGCTCGTGTCGTCGAGGTGCTGGTACGGCGTGCTCCCGAGCCCGGCTCGCAGCACCT
>JADZEM010000110.1 GCA_020850535.1 Chloroflexota bacterium | reverse complement strand
CTTCGCTGCCATCTTCTGGGTAACCACCCCGTCCTGGAACTCAAGGGCCGGCTTCTCTTCGGGGAGGGCCAGGAACTCCTGCAGGGACATGTGCTGGCCGACCCACTGCGAGCGGAAACGGTCGTCGTTCTCCTGGATCAGGTCTGGACGCTCAGAGATGGCCATGGTGCTGCCTCGATGAGGGACACAGGTGGTACGCGCCTGTCTCCATCATACCGACTTCGGCCGACGCTGGGCGGACATCAGCGCTGGGCCGCCGCGATCGGATGCGCGCGCGGCGGCCCGGCGACGGTGGCCGCTCAGCCTGTAGCTGAGACGGTGGGGGTGGGTAGTCGGCGCAGGTGTCGGAGCGGCGAGCAGTACAGGAAGAGCACCGCTGGGAGTGCCCCGCAGGCCCCGATCAGCATCGTGGACCGTGGCCCGATCAGCTCCCCGAGTACGCCGCCGAGCATCGTGCCCAGGAGCATCGCGGACCAGTCAATGACACGCAGGCTGGCCGTCACCCGCCCGAGCGCCTCGTCCGGCACGCTGGCCTGGATCAGGCTCTGCTCGTGAATCTGGTTCACGGTCGCAGGGAGGTCGGCCAGTTGCTGAAGGCCTACCAGGAAGATCACCAGCAGGAATGGACCCGCTGCGAGCGGAACGCTCAACAGGGACGCCGCGCTGAGAAAGAAGGTCACGATCATCGTCGGCCCGATGCCGAACCGGCGCTCAATCGGCTCGGCCACCAGTGCCCCAAGGAACGAGCAGACCCCGCCGACGGCGAAGAGGATGCCGAAGACGAGTGGCTCAAGCCCCAGATCACGGGTCAGGAAGACCAGCAGCATGGTGACCCAGATGTGGAGGAAGAGGTCCAGCATCCCAAACGCCAGCGCGATGCCCCGCAGAATCGGGTTGTGGAAGACCAGCCGCAGGCCCTCGCGGATGGCCGCCAGGGTGCTCTGCTCGTGGGCCTCAGGGGCGGGCGGCGGCTCGGGTGCGCGGATGGCGCCCAGGCACACGGCGGACAGCACAAACGACACGGCGTCCAGCAGGACCGCGATGGGGGCTGTGAGCACCTGCACCAGCAGGCCGGCAAACCCGAAGGCCCCGACCTCCACCACCGATCCGGCCCCGGACAGCTTGGCGTTCGCCTCGACCAGCCGCTCGCGCGGGATCAGCGTCGGCAGGTACGAGCGGTTCGCCACCTCGAAGACGGCGGTGAGCGTGCCGGCCGCCATCACGACGGCGAACAGTTGCCAGATGCCGAGCAGTCCGAAGATCGCCGCCAGCGGAATCCAGGCCAGCAGGACGGCCCGCCCGATGTCCGCCCAGATCATCAGTGGGCGGCGCTTGAGACGGTCCACCCAGACGCCAGCCACCAGCCCGAGCACCACGCCGGGCAGGGCATCGGCCATGCGGATCAGCGCCACCTCACCGGGTGAAGCGTCCAGGGTGAAGATCGCGACGAGCGGCAGCGCGAACCGCGAAACCAGGCTGCCGGCCAGCGAGACGGTGTGGCCGGCCCAGAGTCTAAGGAAGTCCGGATGACGCCAGAGGCCATCCAGGCGCAGCGCGTGGAACATGTGCAGTGTCCCTACCATGAGCGGCCCGTCGGCACACGAGCGGCACGCGTGGCGACGGGCTGTCGATTCGACAGACGGTGTGAGTGTGCGTGCGACCGGTCTGCGTCGTCTGTACGGCGACCGGAGTGGTGGGTGGCCTCATCGAGGATCTCCCTTCGGCAGCGGGCGCTGAGCCGCGCGCACGGCATCGTGCGAGCACTGCGCCGTGCCGTCGCCCAGTGTAGCAGGTGAGAACCGGCTGACCTGTCTGGCCGGGAACGTCTGTACAGGGCGACGGATCAAAGGATGTGATACACGGGCATCGAAGCAGGACATAAAGTCACCGTGCGGGCCGAGGGTCTGGTACAGTCTGCGTACGCTCAGAAGGAGCCTCGCACCATCTTGTCGCGCCCGCTCGGCTCTGCTCACCCAGCGCGTCGCACGCGGAGCCGACCCTGTCTGGCGTCGCGACAGGTTTCTGCGAGCCGGACGGCTCCCGCATGGAGCGCGGCCCGCCAATGACGTTTCAGCAGCCAGCCGCGCTCTGGCTTCTCGGCCTGATCCCGCTGGTGATTTTGCTGCACCTGCTGCGGGCGGCTGCCAACCGGCAGCTGGTCTCCAGCGCATTCCTCTGGCGCGAGCTTGGCCGTGACCCGGAGGTCTCGCGCCGGCTGCGCCCTCCGAAGCTGACGCTGCTCCTCCTGCTGCAACTGCTTGCCATTGTGGCGGCGGCGTTTGCGCTCTCATCACCCCGCCTGACCGCGCCGCCCGGACGCCATCTCGTGCTGGTGCTCGACGCGTCTGGCAGCATGCTGGCGACCGACGAGCAGCCGTCGCGCTTCGATGCCGCGTTGGGGCGGGCCCGCACGCTGCTCGCCACGATGTCCCCGACCGACGTGGCAACCGTTGTGCGAGCAGGGCCGCGCCCCCGGACGGTGGTGAGCGCTGCCGAGAGCGGGGTGGCCCTGACAGCCCTCGGAGATCTGCGGGGTGGGGGCGGCGCCTCGGCCATGCGCGAGGCGCTGTTTGTAGCCTCGGATCAGGCGCGCCGCACACCCGAGCGGGCGTCCGAGATCGTGGTCTACACGGACGGCTCGTTTGTGGACCCCGGCGACCTCTCGGCGCTCGGCGTCGCGACGCGGTTCGAGATGCTGGGCCGCGAGACGGCGAACCGTGCTGTCACCAGCCTGAGCGTCGCGCGGCAGCCGGGCGGTCCGGGCACCCAGAGTGCCGTCGCGCGTCTCGCCAACTACGCCGACCTGCCGACGCGCGTCGGCCTGAGCCTGTTCGTGGACGACGTGGTCACCGACCGCCGTGATGTCGATCTCTCGGCGCGCGGGCAGACTGTCGCGGCCTTCGACGTGCCGGCTGGCGCCCGCCGCGTGGCCGTGAAGCTGGCTGGCGGCGACGCGCTCCCCGCCGACGACTTCGCCGAGGTGAGCGTCGATATCGGGTTCGTGCGACGGGTGCTGCTGGTGACCCGCCGACCTGAAGCCCTGGAGCGCGCTCTCAAGGCGATTCCTGACCTCAAAGTGGAGACCGTCACCCCGGAGCGCTACGACGGCTCTGGGGCCGAGATCGTGGTGCTCGACGGGGTTGTGCCGCCGACCCTCCCGAGCGGACAGTTGATCGTCGTGAACCCGCCGGCCGGCCAGCAGTTGCTGCCACTCAAGCCCGAGATTCAGGGCGTCCAGTTCTCCGACTTCGACCCACGCCATCCGCTCTTGCAGGCGGTCGATCTGGCCTCGGTGCGGCTGGCGAAGGCGACCCCGTTCGTCACGCCACCGTGGGCGCGGGTGGTGGCCGAGGCCCCGGCCGGCCCGCTGATTCTCGAAGGGCGCGAGGCTGGCCGTTCGGTGATCGCGCTCGGGTTCGAGCCGGCTGGCTCGGGCATCGACCGGATGATCGCGTTCCCGCTGCTGGTCGCCAACGCCGTCTCGTACCTGGGCGGCGGCGACCTCTCGCCCTCGCTGCCGCCGGGCCGAAGCGTCAGCCTGCCGGTGGCCCCCGGTATCACCGAGGTGACGCTCGAGTCTCCGAGCGGCCAGCAAACACGGCTCAAGCCGGAGCAGGGCTCGGTGCGGCTCGACGAGATCGAGCTGCCGGGCCGCTACACGATCCGCGAGACCGGCCTGGGGGCTGGCGAGCCGCGCATCTTCGCCGTCAACATGGCTGACGACGCCGAATCGTCCATCACGCCACGCGCCCGGCAGGCGGCGCCCGCGCCGCCTCGGCCCGGTGACGGCACGACCACGACCCCGCTGGAGATCTGGCCGTACCTGGTGATGGGGGCGCTCTTGCTGCTGGTGCTGGAGTGGTGGCGCTTCGGACGGCGGGGCTAGGCCGGTGAGGTTCGCATTCGAGCAGCCGTACTGGCTGGCCGCGATGGTGCTGATCCCGCTCGTGCTGCTGTTCGCGCGGGGCTGGCTTGGCCGGGCGGCGGCGTGGCGGCGCGGCATGGCCCTGATCCTCCGCACGCTGATCCTGGCGCTGCTGATCATCTCGCTGGCCCGCCCGACCTTCTACGATCCGGACGAGCACCTGACGGTGGCGCTGGTGGTGGACCGCTCCGAGAGCATGAGCGGCCCCGTCCGCGCAGCGGCCGACCAGTGGCTGCAGCGGGCGCTCGGCGAGCTGCGGCCCGACGACAACGTCACGATGGTGCGCTTCGGGCGGCAGGCCGTCACCGACCGCCCGAACACGGCCGAATTGCCTATCGACGGCTCGGCCACCAACCTTGAAGCGGCGATCCGGCTGGCCGGCGATCTGCTGCCCCAGACGGGCGAGCGGCGGGTGGTCGTGATCTCGGACGGCTGGGAGAACCTGGGCGACGCCGAGCGGGCCGCTCTCGACACCTCGCGGACGGGGCTGCAGATCGCCTACGCCGGCCTTCAGGCGGGGGCCGACGCGCCAGAGGTCGCGGTGCGGTCTGTCGAGGCGCCGGGCTTCACGCGTGAGGGCGGCACGTTCGAGACGAGCGTGGTGGTTGACAGCACCGTCGCCACCAGGGCCGGCATCACGCTTTCGATTGACGGCCGCGAGTCCGTCTCCGAGCAGGTGGAGATCGCGGCGGGGTCCAGCCGCCTGACGCTGCCGGTGACGGCCCGCTCGGACGGCGCGCGCATCATCCGCGCCGAGATCGCGCCCTCGTCTGACACCCGCACCGACAACAACGTCGGCGAGGCGGTGACGGTGGTCAAGGCGCCGGGCCAGATCCTGGTGCTGGAGGGCCGGCCCGGCGAGGGCGCGGCGCTGGCGCAGGCCCTGACCGAGGCCGGTATGCAGGTCGAGGTACAGCCGCCATCCGTGGTGCCGCCGCGCCCCGAGCAGCTGGACCGCTTCGACGGCATCGCGCTGGCGAACGTCGCCGCGACGCAGCTGACGCTCGATCAGCAGCGGACTCTCCAGCGGTTCGTGCAGGACATGGGGCGCGGGCTGTTCGTGGCGGGTGGTAACACCAGTTTCGCGCTGGGCGGCTACCAGGGCAGCGTCCTGGACGACATGCTGCCGGTCTCGCCAGCGCCGCCGCCTCGGCGCGACGAGAGCACCATCGCGCTGTTCCTGGTGCTCGACAAGTCTGGCAGCATGGACCTGTACCGCAGCGACGTCTCGAAGATGGCGATGGCCCGCGAGGCGGCGATCCGCTCTATCGAGGCGCTGCGCCCGAACGACACGCTCGGCGTGCTGGGCTTCGACAGCCGCTTCGCCTGGGTGGTGCCGCCGACGAAGATCGCCAGTGGCAACGACATCACCAACGCCCAGCTGCAGATCGGGCGGATCCGCGCGGATGGCGGCACGTCGATCTACCCGGCTCTGGAGGAGGCGTACAAGGCCGCCGCCGCCAGCGACGCCAAGATGAAGCACATCATCCTGATGACCGACGGCCAGTCGTTCGACGCCGACTACCCACAGCTCATCGCCAGGATGCAGCAGGATCAGATCACGCTCTCGACCATTGCCGTGGGCAGCGACTCGGACCAGAAGCTGCTGACCTCGCTCGCGCAGCTGGGGGCGGGCCGCTACTACTTCACCGAGCGCTCGCAGGATGTGCCGCGCATCACCACCAAGGAGACGACCATCGCTACCCGCAGCTCGATGGTCGAGGGGCGGGTGCTGCCGCAGGTGACGGCCGCCAGCCCGATCATGCTCGGGCTGACCGGCTCGACCCTGCCGACGCTGGCCGGCTACGTGACGACGGCCCCCCGGCCGCGCGCGGTGACGGCCCTGACCTCCGACCGGGGCGATCCGCTGCTGGCGCACTGGCAGCAGGGGCTGGGGCGGGTGGTCGCCTGGACCTCCGACACCAGCGGGCCGTGGTCCCAGGAGTGGCGTTCCTGGCCGGATGGCGCCAAGTTCTGGCAGCAGGCCGTCCGCTGGACGTTCCCCGAGCCGACCCGCGCGACGTTTCCGGTCCAGGCCGAGGTGATCGGCGATCAGGTGACGCTGCGGGCGCAGAGCGTGCGCCCGGATGGGCGCTTCGGCGACCTGTTGGATACGCGGGTGACCATCGTCGCGCCGGACGGCAGCGCTCGCGAGATCGATCTGCCGCAGACGGCCCCGGGTACCTATGCGCTGTCCACGACTATCGGCGCGCCGGGGGCGTATCAGGCCCGCTTTGTCCAGTATGAGGCTGGGAAGCCGGCCCGCGAGGAGACGGTCGGGTTCACGGTGCGGGGCGGCGCGGAGCAGCGCTCGGTGGGGGTCAACACGGCGCTGTTGGAGCGGCTGGCCTCGCGGACGGGCGGCAAGCAGATCGTGGACCCGACGCAGGCGTTCGACCGGGACAACCGGGTCCACGGGGAGAAGCCGACGCCGATCTGGTGGTGGTTTGCGCTGGCGGCGCTGCTGCTGGTGCCGCTCGACGTGGCCGTGCGCCGCGTGAGCTTCGGGGGCCGCGCCCGCCAGCCCGCTCGGCCGTAGGGTTTGGTTGCGTGCTGGCAACAGGTTGGCTGTGCCGTTCACGACTGACAGGCCACTATCGCGCCTTTCCGAAGCCTTGAGCCTTCGAGTGCCACCCTCATCCCGACGAAGGAGGGATCTCCCGCAACTGTGCGCGCCAACGAACCCCTCATCCCGCGCCCGCGCGGGATGGGGACGTTGCTACCTGGCCGCATCGTATCTGCTCACCTGGGCATGATCGGCCGAGTGGCCTGTGGGCTCGCGTTTCGTTAAGCTGATGCTCCTATGGAGCGAGATGCGCTGGCGGAGCTGAGTCGGGAGCAGTTGATCGAGTTGGTGCTCGGTCTGGCTGCCGAGGTCGCCGAGTTGAAGGCCCAGATCGGCCGGCCACCGAAGACGCCCGGCAACTCGTCAGTGCCGCCCTCGGTGGGCTTCAAGGCGAATCGGGCGGAGCGTCGGACGCGGCGGCGTGGGCACGACGGGATCAGTCGTCGGCGGCAGGCGCCGGACGTGATCGTGCGCTGTCGGCCGACTGCCTGCCGGGGCTGTGGCGCGGTGTTGCCCGAGGCGGGGCAGCGTCGGGTGGGGCGGAGCCAGGTGATCGAGCTGCCGCCGATCCGTCCGGTGGTCGTGGAGGCGTAGCAGTATGCGGCCCGGTGTGGCGGGTGCGGGCACCGGACG
>JADZEM010000109.1 GCA_020850535.1 Chloroflexota bacterium | reverse complement strand
TCGTGGGGGCGCACAGATCCCGGCGCCCCCACGATCCACGACCCAGGATCGACGACCCCCGCCCAGCGGAGGCCACATGAGTGAGACGACGAAGGGGCTGCGCGGCCTCGTGCTGCTCTACACCGGCGAGGGCAAGGGCAAGACGACGGCGGCCTTTGGGGTCGCATTCCGGGCCATCGGGCGCGGCTGGAACGTCTCGATGATCCAGTTCACCAAGATGGGTGAGTGGCCCAAGGGCCAGCCGCTCGGAGAGATCAGCGCGGCCGAGCGGCTGGCCCCGAACCTGGAGCTGATCCCGACCGGCATCGGCTTCGTCAACATCTTTGGCGATCCGTACACCCTCGAGGAGCACCGCGAGGCGGCCCAGAAGGGCCTCGATCTCGCCCGCGAGAAGATCGCGTCGGGCCGCTACGAGCTGGTGATCCTCGACGAGATCCTGGGGGCCGTCGATCAGGGGCAGGTCGACTTCGAGCAGCTGGTGGAGATCATCCAGACGAAGCCGCATGGCCTGAACCTGCTGCTGACCGGCCACGACGCCAACAAGAAGTACCTCGACCGGCTGCTGCCGATGGTCGATCTGGCCTCGGAGATGGTCAAGCTGAAGCACCCGTTCGACGAGGGACACCAGGCGCGCAAGGGTCTCGACTACTGACGCGACGCGGCGCCGGGTGCGCGGTGCCGGGTACCGGGCGGACTGGTCGCCTACGACCGTGCGGCCACTCCGGAGACCGGCGCGCCGGTCCCGTGGAGCGGGCTCCAGCGGAACAGCATCGCTTCGAGCTGCTCCATGCGGATCGGCTTGGTCAGGTAGTCGCTCATGCCGGCGGCGATACAGCGCTCGCGGGTCTCTTCCAGCACGTCGGCGGTCATGGCGATGATCGGCACCTGGCGGTCGATCTCGCGGATGGCGCGGGTCAGCGAGAAGCCATCCATCTCCGGCATGTAGCAGTCCGTCAGGATCACCGAGAAACGGCCATGCGCCAGGAGCCCGAGCGCCTCGGCGGCAGACTCCGCGCTGACCGGCTCGTACCCGAGATGGGTCAGCATCCGGACCGTTACCAGCCGGTTGATGCGGGCATCGTCCACGACGAGGACGGGCAACGCCCGCTCGCCGGCCGGCGGCCCGGGCAGGTCGGGCAGGGCGAGCGGCTCGGGGAACGGTCCCGGGGATGACTCACGCAGCACCGGCGCCGTGTCCTGCAGGCTGACCGGCGGCACGGGTGGCGCCGCTTCGAGATCGTGCAGCAGCCCGGCGTCCAGGCCGACGCGCGCCGTGAACCAGAAGGTGCTGCCGACGCCCGGCTCGCTCTCGACGCCGATCTCGCCGCCCATCTGCTCGACCAGCCGCCGGCAGATCGTCAGCCCCAGCCCCGTCCCACCGTAGCGGCGGGTCGTCGAGCGGTCCGCCTGGGTGAACGGCTGGAAGAGGATGCCGCGCGTCGCATCATCCATCCCGATGCCGGAATCCCGCACCTGGACGTGCAGCAGGGCGCTGTCGTCGGCGCGTTCGGCAACCGAAACGTGGACGGACACCGCGCCGCGCTCGGTGAACTTGACAGCGTTCCCGACCAGGTTGAAGAGAATCTGCCGCAGCCGAGACGGATCCCCGACGACACAGGTCGGCACATCTTCAGCCACGTGCTGGACGAGCTGCAGGCCCTTCTGCTCGGCCTGGACGGCGTGCAAGCCGAGGGCATCGGTGATGGCGGCACGCGGGTCCAACGCGGTCGATTCGAGCGCCAGCTTGCCGGCCTCGATCTTCGAGAGGTCGAGGATGTCGTTCACGATACGCAGCAGGGCGTCGCCAGAGCGGGCGATCATTTCGAGATTCGTCCGCTGCTCCTCGTCCAGCGTGGTCCCCAGCGTCAGCTCGCTCAGGCCGATGATCCCGTTGAGCGGCGTCCGGATCTCGTGGCTCATCGTCGCCAGGAAGTCCGCCTTGACGCGCATCGCCGTCTCGGCGGCATCGCGCGCGTCGGCGACCGCCGCGTACAGGCGCGCGTTCTCGATGGCCACGGCGGCCTGCGCCGCGAAGCTGTCGAGCAGGGCGCGGTCGCGGGCCGTCAGCGGCAGCGGCTCGCTGTGCATCAAGGCCATCACCGCCACCAGCCGCCCGTCGATCTCGATCGGCTGCGCGAAGTAGTGGCGGATGGACTGCCGCGCCCACCAGGACGGCGGCCCGAAGCGTTCGTCCTCCTGAATGTTGTCGATGGCGAGCGGCTCACGTTTGACAGCGACCCAGCCAGCGCCCCCCTCGCCGTAACGGATCGTCAGCATCCGGAACGGGATACCCGAAGCGGACTGCGAGAGCGCCTTGAGGTGGAGGCTCTGCTTGTCCTCATCGGCAACCCACAGCTGGACGATGACGACGTTCATCAGCGTGGCGGCCGCATCGACGATGCTCTGCAGCAGCTCGTCCATGTCCAGCGAGCGGGAGATCATCGTCGCCAGGTGGGTGAGGGTGTCCAGCCGCTCGACGTGCTGCCGCAGCGCGTCGGCGGCCTCCAGGCGCACCAACGCCCCTGAGACGGCCCCGCCAAACAGCTCAAGCTGCTCGGCATCCTCCCGCGTGAATCGGTGGCCAGCCTGCCGGGAGCTGACCGAGATCGTCCCGATCACCTCGCCGTGATCGAGCAACGGCACGGCGAGCGCCGCGAGCGCGCCGCGCTGCCCCGGGGTCGTGAGACCCTGCAGCTCCTGCTGGTAGTCGTCCACGAAGACGGGCGCCCGGCTCACGGCAGCGCGGTGGCTGGCGCTGGAGGTGGACAGCGGCAGGCCATCATCCTGTGATGGCAGGTAGCGGCGCGTGGCGATCAGCCGCTCGTGCTGCGGATCCCAGCGCGTGATGCCACCGTCGTCAGCGCCGACCACGGACACGGCCTCGCTCAGAAGCGCCGCCAGGAGGGCGTCACGATTGGTCTCTGACGCGACGCGCCGGGTGGCCCGCAACAGGATCTCGCGGCGGTCCAGCGCAGCCATGAGCTGAACGTGCTGCTTGCGGAGATCGTCGCTGGCCCGCTCGAACGCGCCGACCATACGGTCTATCGCGCTGCCGACGCGGCCGACCTCGTCGCCGCCCCGCAGGCCCGAACGATGCGCCAGATCCCCGGACGACCAACGGTCGGCGGCAGCCGTCAGGCGGCGCAGCCGAAGGACCGTCCGCCGCCACAGCGCGGAGAGGATCAGCCCCGTCATCAGCGCGATCAGCAAGTGGGCGAGCGTCATCTGGCCGGCCGCCCGGTACACCGGCTCCAGCAGGATCGGCAGCGGCGCTTCGACCAGCACGGCCCACGGCACACCGTCGAGCGGATGCCAGATCATCAGCCAGTCACCGTTGCCGGGCTGAGAGAGACGCGAGACCTGCTCGCCCGCCTGCATCCGGGCCAGCTGGGCCGGCGACACCTGATCCTGCACGGCTGTCGCTGCCACCGAACTCACGAGGGCACGTCCCGACCGGCGATCCACCAGGGTCAGCCGGCTGGTCTCGGGCAACGGCACATCAGCGAGAATCGTCGCGAGGCGGGACGATTTCAGCCCGACAATCATCAGGCCGCGCCGGTCTGGCGCTCGCTCGTCCTGCACGGGCACGGCCACCGGCAGCACGGCGTCGCCGGTCCGGAGCGCCTGGAGCGGCTCCGACGACACGCTGACCTGGCCAGTCGCGAGGGCTTCCTGGGCGTACAGGCGCTCTCGCACGCTGACACGGGGGCCGTCAACGTAGTTCGAGGCTCCGTGCTGCTCGAGATCCGGCGAGGCGAACACCAGCGCATTGACGCTCTGATTCGGCACGGCCAGCGCCCGCAGCAGCATGTCCCGGTCCGCATCCGAGCCGTCCCAGAATAGCGGCAGCTGTTCGACCGTCCGGGCCAGGGCTGCCACATGGCGCAGACGCTCGTCCATCTCGTTGGCGGCACGCTCGGCCAGGGTCGCCGTCGTGGTGATGACCCGCGCCTCGGTGCTCATGACCGTGGCGCGCGTCTGCCCGAGCGACACGGCAAGCGACGCGAGTGTAATCGCGACAAAGAGGGCCAGAATCCCCGACGCCGTTCCCAGGCGGTCGAGAAACGTCACGAGCCGTCCGCGTCGGGTCACTCAGCAGGCTCCCAGATCAAATGTACGAGCAGCGCGCCGCCGCACCGGTCAGCACGCCGTACGATACCGGTCAACGCGCTGTACAGAAGTGGAGGGATGGGTCGAGTCTCCGCAACGAAAGCCCGGGCACGGCGACGAATATGAGAGACCGCTCAGGGCGCTCCTGCTGCACCGTGAGGACGCTATTCTGCGATAACCATCTGGTCGCGGCCGCCGGACTTCGCCAGGTAGAGCGCTTTGTCCGCACGCTCCAGCCAGGAGTCGGCCTCTTCACCGCGTTTCAGCTCGGCCAGGCCGATGGACGCCGTCAGCCCGAAGGACGTCTCGCCGTGGCTGACGGCAATAGACCGAATGCCCTCAAGGAAGCGCTGTGCAAGCCGCTCGCTCTGGTTGAGCCGCGTCTGGGGCAGGATCACGACCAGCTCGTCTCCGCCGTACCGGGCGATGAAGTCGCTGCGGCGGGGAAAGCTGCGGACGAGGTAGTCTGCAAAGACGCGCAGGGCTTCGTCGCCGGCGCGGTGGCCGTACTGGTCGTTGACCAGCTTGAGGTTGTCGAGGTCGGTCATCAGCAGGCAGGACGGCTGCGCCGAGAGCGCACCGACGCGGTGCAGCCGCATGAACGTCTTGTCGAACGCGCTACGGTTGAAGACGCGCGTCAGCCCGTCCAGGCTGCTCTCGTGCTTGACCTCGTGCAGCTCCTCGGAGAGCGCGGCGATCTTCAAGTCGAGCTCGAGGATCTGGGAGCGCACGCGCTGCCCGCGCTCGTCGAGCAGCCGCGCCAGCAGGTCGGCGATCGTTCGCACCTCGGTCTGGAGCAGGTCGAGGGATCGGATGCTGGCGGCAGCGCGCAACCGCCCCACCTGATCCGCGACGCCACGGTCGGTGTCCTGATCCTCGACGAGCGTGGTGGCGAGCCGCTCGGTCAGATCGGCGATGACCTCGCGCAGGTCGCCGATGCTCCGGGCGATGTACTCGGCCTCATCCTGGCGGCGCTTGAGCACGAAGTGGCGCGCACCGATCCAGTCGCGCTCGGCGGACCGGGGCGGGGCGGCGCCCGGCGGGCCGCTCCGCTGCTCGCCGGGGTGTGGGCCGCCGATGGCCAGGTGCTCGGCCCAGGTCTCGCACTGCCGCCGGAAGGCGAAGGCGTCCACCCCGGTGATGTCGAAGGCGTAGCGGCCCAGCGCACGC
Source organism: Chloroflexota bacterium (assembly GCA_020850535.1). Classification (NCBI taxonomy): domain Bacteria; kingdom Bacillati; phylum Chloroflexota; species Chloroflexota bacterium. The sequence goes on along the minus strand of JADZEM010000109.1, from coordinate 25,284 downwards.
AGCATGCTGACCACGGTGTCCAGCGCCGCGTCCGCATACTCGGCGGGGCTGCTGGGCGGAGCGCTCGCGCCGGGGCCGCCGACCGGCCCGAGCCGGACATCGCTGTCCGGCTCGTCGTCATGGGCGGCCTTTTTCTTCCAGAACACGCTCTGCCTCACACCGAGTTGGGGGCTGCGCCACCAGTACACATCATAGGTGACGTCCTGGCTGCCCGTCAGTTCGCGTTCCTGACGTTACGAGCATACCGTTAGGGGGCAACCGAGATCCTGCCCATCCGCGTACAGGAACGGTCGAAACCGTCGTGGCGAGGATGGCTCCGGTGGACTCGCGCCACTGCCCGTCCGTACAACGCACGCCGCGAGCGGTCTTCGAGCATCACTCGAACAGATGCGAGACGCCTTCGCCGCGCTCGATCTGCTCGCCAGCGAGCACCTGCACGAGGGTGTGCCCACAGGCGTAGCTCAGGTACTCCAGTCGCTCGCGCCGCCGGGGTCTGGCGTCGGCGGCGTCAGCAGGGGCGCTGACCAGGGCGGCATCGCGCCGGGGCTTCTCCTTGTCGGCGGTTGCGCTGAACAGCAGGAAGATGCTGACGGTGTTGCAGGTCGGGCACTTCTGCCGCCGCAGGAACGGATCGAGGGCCAGGGCCTGCTCGTCGCCCTGGGAGAAGACGTACAGTCGCCGGTTCTCCAGCGGCTCACGGGTCGCAAACACGCCCCGGTCGAAGGAGGAGTACGCGCCGGTGCAGCGCTCATAGGCGTACTCGAACGCGCCGTGCTCGTAGGTCATCGAGTTGAGGAAGACGAGCGGATACTCCTTCAGGAAGCCGACGGCGTCGAGGATCGCAGCGAGGTGGTGCTGGATGCCGAGGCGCGGCTCGCCGTTGGGCAGCCGCTCCTCCGGGCGCCCCTCGAAGTCGCGCCGGAACGTCTCGTCGTCCCAGACGCCCTCCGCGCCGTGCTTCAGCCGGTTCCGGTAGGTGGTGAGGGCCTGCAATGCCCGGCCACACGCCGAACGGCCGCCCTCGCGCCGGACGTGCAGATCCACGACGCCCGGCACGAACGGCGCGGCATCCTGAGCGGCGTAGGCTTTGAGAACGCGCGGGCACATGTCGAGCAGCAGCCCGAGCGTCGGGCGGCGGAACGCTGCCACCACCATCTGATCGACATCTGGCGTGCGAATCGTGGGCCGGCGCAGGTAGTCCGCCAGGAGCAGGAAGAGGGTGTACTTGACGGTCAGCTCGAACACGTCGAGCGCCAGCAACATCTTGCGATCCCACTGGTCTTCGACCAGCAGGCGGCGGGCCAGCACGGCCAGCGGGTGTGGCGCGTACAGCACCAGCCGTTCGACGAGATCGGCCAGAGAGGCCTCGCCGTCCGGAGCGCCGAAGTCAACCTGCCCGGCCGCCGAGCGGACCAACGCGATCTCGGCGGGGGTGGCGCGGGCGCTCAGGTGGGCCAGCCGCTCGGTGGTGTCCGCGAGGCGGTCGTTGTAGCCGCGCAGGATCTGGAGCGCCACGGTGGGGAACTGGCCGATGACGCTCATGAGCGTGTCCCGGTCGATGGCCAGGTAGTCGAGATCCGTGGCGGCGCGGATCGTCGCGCTGCGGGGGGCTTCGCCGATCAGCGCCATCTCGCCAAAGTAGGCGCCGCTCTCCAGGCGGCCCAACTCCGTCTCGCGGTCGCCGGCCGCCTTGGTCAGCGTCACGGTGCCGCGCAGCACCACGTACATCTCATGGCCACCGTCGCCCTCGCGGCAGAGCACCTGCCCAGCCGCGGCCACGCGGCGGGTCACCGTGCGCGCCAACGAGCGCAGGTTCTGATCGGTCAGGGACTGGAACAGCGGGATGGCGCGAAGGTCGTTCGGATCGGCGAAGGCGCGGTCCTCGGCCGCGGGACTCTCGCTGGCCCGGCCCGCCTCAGGACGCGCCGGAACGCCGGCCGTGCGCGGTCCGGCCCGGCCGGCTCCGGGTACGATGGCATCGGCTGGCCGGTGTGAACCAGGACCTTGTCCAGCGTGTGTCACGGCAACATCCCGAGTCCGATCTTAGCATGAGGAGATCGTATCTGTGCAGAAGGGGAGCATGGCGCTGGTGGACAGTCACGTTCACCTGGACCGCTACACGGACGACGAGGTCGGACGGATGGTGCGTGAGGCCGCGCAGGCCGGCGTGGGGACGCTGCTGACCATCGGCACGGATGCGCCATCGTCACGGGCAGCGCTGAGGCTGGCGGCGCGGCATCCGTCCGTCCTGGCAGCCGTCGGCGTCCACCCGACGCGGCTGGAGGTGAGCGGCGGAGCGGCGGGGGCCGCGCGGAGTCTCCGGCAGCTGCTGGGCAGGGACCTGCCCGGGCCTGTGCGTGCTGCCCCGGGCGGCGTGGCGGCGCTCGCAGTTGGCGATGCATCACCAGTGTCGGTGGGCGGCACAGCCCCGGCGGCGATTGGCCGCACAGTCCCGGCGGCGATTGGCGAGGTGGGCCTGGATGCTGCTGCCCCGGACCTGGACGGGCAGCAACGCTTCCTCGCGGCCTGCGTGGCGCTGGCCGCCCAGCATGCGCTGCCGCTGGTGCTGCACGTCGTCGGCGAGCCGGCCGTCCACGAGGCGGCACTGACGGTCGTGCGAGCGCAGCCGGCGGTACGGACGGTGGCCCACTACTTCGTGGGCGGGCCGGCCCTGGCTGCGCGGTATCTGGAGGCGGGCTGCTGGATCTCGGTCGGGCGGCCGGTCACCCGCCAGGCCGAGACGGCGGTCCGCGCAGCCGTCCCGCGCATCCCGCTCGACCGGCTCCTGCTCGAAACAGACACCTACCCGCTGCCGGGCCGCGCCACCGAGCCGCGCGACGTGGCGACGGTCTGCGCGGGCGTGGCGGAGTTGCACGGGGCGTCCGTCGAGGCCGTAGCGGCGGCCACCACGGCGAGCTTCTGGGCATGGCTCCGGGGCGGGACGGCAGGCTTTTGAAACTTGCCTTCTGTCACACACCGGCCTACGATGGTAGGAAACCCGCCACGGAGGCACCACATGCACCGCATCATCGTCGCGAATCGCCGTGGTCACCAGGTCGTCGAGTGGGATCTGGATACCAACACTGAGGAGGCGCGGGAGCGGATCGCTGAGGCGGAGCGGATCATCCGAGAGGCCCGTGAGCGTGGGTGCGTGGTCTCCAAGAAGGTGGACGGCAAGCATGTGCTGGACACCGCCCCGTTCGACCCGAAGGTTGAGGAGTACCAGATCATCGCGCCGATTGCCGGCGGCTGATTCCGGCCGGTTTCGGGTTCTGGGTTTCTGGTTTCAGGGCTGGGTGACGCCGGCGTCCGTGGTGGCACGCTGCCGTACGGGCGTCCTGGCGCGCCGCAACCCTCTGGCGTCACCGGTGACCGCGTGAGAGGCTCGATGTTCGATCTCGGGCGCATCTGGCGCTGGCTGATCCTTGCCGATCCGGTCCCGCCGCCCGACGCTGATGGCGGCGCGGCCAGCGGCGATCTTGAGCAACCGTGGCTCCGGAGCAACTGGGAGCACTTGCCAAAGCGCTCGGCCGGCTGGGACTTCACGCGGGCGGACTACCGCGAGGCGCGCAAGCGTGCCCTGGAGGTCGCCCAGACAACCCTCGGCGATGCGCTCTGGGCCGACTTGCAGCGGGACGGCTACCTGGAGCTGCCGTCCAGGCTGTTCGAGGGCATCACCTATCGGCTGCGGGTCGGCCGGCGGATCGAGGTCCGCGCCGCGCCGGGCTACCGCGTCCCCTGGGTCTACCCATACCTCTGCATCAACCCGACGTACCCGCTGCCAGAAGTCGAGTTCTTCGCGCAGTTGTACCTGTACGTGCGGGACCGTGAAGAGGAGATCGTGCGGGTGGCCGCGCCGCAGCCGTGGGACCAGGCGCTCGGCCGGACCTTCTAAGAGACGGAGACGATCTCAGGTTCCTGGTCCGGTAGCACTGCCCTACTTGAGGCAGTCATGGGCGTGCCAGCGCCCCGGCTGGCCCGCCTGAGGGGCAAGGCGCGCCCTCGGAACGCGCCCGTCACGCCCTCGCAGCCCCGTTACTCCCCGACAGCGCGCGCCAGCTCCTCGGCGCTGGTGATCTGCCCGACCCGCCTCAGGAACTCGCCGGGCGAGCCGCTGGCGGCCCGCAGCCAGCCCAGTTGACGGGGGATCGGGTTGACGCCGGCGGCAGCGTCGCCGTAGCTGCCGTAGAACGCGAAGTACGCCTGATTCAGCTTACGGATCTGAAAGCCGGCGGTCAGGAAGTCCTGGCGGCGATCCCGCAGGTACGCCTCGGCCTCGTCGATCTGGCCGGCCCGCAGCAGACGGTCAAGGGTGATGCGCGTCTCGCGCATCAGGCTGCGGAACTGGAGCAGCGACGGCTGCGCGCCGGACGGCTGGTCTGGCGGGCGGGCCGCCGGCGACTCCAGATCGAGGCTGCGGGCGATGCGTGGCCCAAGCTCTCGGGAGACCATCTCGGCAGCCGTCTCGTTGATGGTGCGGGCGTCCTGGCTGCTCCAGTAGCGCCGTCCGAGCGGCGTGAAGAACAGGTAGCCGTGAATCCACTCATGGGCCACCGCCACGGCAGCGTCGAGCGGTCGGGTGTTCTGGAGCACCATGGTCGGGTAGGTGGCGAGGCCGCCGATCTCCACCACCAGCGAGGAGTAGCCGAGGTCGTCGGTGGCAGCTTCCAGGCGCTCGGCGTCCGCGACGGAGACACCGGGCCGCAGCAGCTCAGACTGCACCACCGAGACACGGTCCCGCCGCGACACGATCAGCACCTCGGGCGGCGCCGTGAACGTGAAGGCGACCGGCGGAAAGAGGATCTGCCCGCTGCCAGACCAGGGCGCGGCAGTGGTCAGCCCCTCCTGCCAGAGGACATCCGAGACCGCACGCTCGAAGGCGCGCTCGGCCGGGACTGCCAGCGGCTGACGGTCTGACGGGCGGGCCGCGAAGTAGGCGGCGACGGCGGCGCGGTCGGCCGGCCCAGGCACCGGGTGCGCGCCAAGCAGGCCCAGCCCGATGCGGTCGCCGCGCTCGGCGAGGCGGGCAAGGTGCCAGTCCACCAGCGGGAACGCCAGCGGCGCGGCAAGCTGGCGCACCCGCAGCTCGGCTGGCAGCGGCGTGTTACCTATCAGCAGGAGCAGCAGCGCCACCAGACAGAACGCCACACGCGCGCCGAGAGCAGCCGGGGAGCACGCCCGGCTGCGCGCCAACAGACGAGGGCGGACGCTGGCCAGTGGGAAGGTCGCCATACTCGATTGTACGCGCGGCCGAGCGGGCGGCTCTCGAAAACACGAACGCTCACCCCGGGCGACGGACGCGGGCCTCCTGCGCAGGGTGACATGGTGGAGCGCAAGCTCGGTCCGTTCAGGATGACAGCGAGCAGCCGAAGCTCCACTCTGGTGAGACGGAGCGTGCACGGACTCAGGCCGACGCCATCAGCCGCCCTGGCGAGAACAACGCGATCTCCGGCACCGAGTCGCCGGCCAGCGCGGCGGCCACGCGCGGCGCGAGCGCCGGCAGGTAGATCAGCGGGCTGACGAGGCCGCTCACCAGCCACGTCCCCGGCGCGCCCGGAACCGGCCCGGCCAGCGGCAGACGGTCCGCCGAGAACGAGACCGGCCGGTGCGACAGCGTGCCCGGCTGCTGCGCGAGCTCCGGGTAGAACTTCGCCACCTCGGCACGGATCAGCTGCTCGGCGTCCGGATGCGGGCCGTCCCAGAACCCGGAGACGGCCCGGCTCATCTGCCCGAGGCGGACCCGGCCGTCCGGCATCTGGACCACGCCCAGCTCGGCGCTCGGCGGGATCGGCAGCTCGGAGCCGTCGCCGGCCGCGAACTGCGCCGCATGCTCTGGCCGGCACATCGCCAGCTCCAGGGCGGCCCGCGTCCGCTCCATCGGCAGGCTGGCGATCACCACGTGCCGATACTGCTCTGGCCGCGGCTCGATTTCCACGATCTCGGCGTGCGTATGGTGCAGCGGCAGCGCGATGCCGCACCCCTGCAACAGGCGCGCCGTCCACGCACCTGCCGTCAGCAGCACCTGCCCCGCCGAGAGCGTTCCATCCGAGGTCTCGACGGCCGGCGATGCCCCCTCCAGGTGCAACGCCCGCACGTCAACCCCGGTCCTGATCTGCGCGCCGTGCATCCTGGCGCCCTGGAGCCAGGCCTGCGTCGCCGTGATGGTGTCCAGCCAGCCGAGCGAGCAGACTGCCGCGCCGACGGCCGCCCCGGGGCGCAGCGTCGGCTCGAGCGCGTACAGCTCATCGCGCCCCACCATCCGCCCGACGAACCCGTGGGTCTCCCCATTCGCCACCAGCCCGGCGAGGTTGTCGAGCGCCGTCTCATCCGGGGCCAGCACGACGATGGGTCGGGCGTAGAAGCCGCTCGGCGTGCCCAGCTCCTCGGTCAGTTGCTGGTGCCGCGCCAGCCCCTCGCGGCAGAAGTCGCGGAGGCGGTCGTCGGCAGCCCCGGCCAGCCAGTGGGTGCCGCCCATGCTCCAGCGCGTCGCCCCCTGGCCGCCCGCCTCAGCGCGGTCCACCACCAGCACTCGCTGGCCCCGGCGCGCGCACTCGTAGGCAAGCGCTGCGCCGACCACGCCAGCGCCAACAATCAGGACATCTGGGGCGGCGAGCCGGCCCTCCATAGACCTTCCTCCCGTTATCGGATGCAGTACCGTGACGTATGGCGCGCGCTCGGGGTGACGCCTGCGCCTGGGGCAGCAGGCGACCGATCTCTGAGGCGGCAGCCGGACAACCAGCCCGGCCCAGCGCGCGCAAGCCGCCGCCGCAACGTCGTGACACTCGCGTGGCGCGGAAGAGCGGAGCATTCCTGGCCCGTCTTCCGGGGCGTGACTATAATGGAGAACGCTGACCACGCTACGGGGCGCTGACCCGGGTGTGGCCTGGATCGTCGGCTGAGGAGCAGTGGCGGGATGCATGGAGACCAGGTGACGCCTGCTTCGGCGTGGACTGCGACACCCTCGGTTGACGAACAAGCGGTAGCAACGGAATCACGCGGGGACTCGGCCCGCTCCCTGGTCTGGGAGATCGTCCAGACCGTCCTGCTGACCATCGCCATCTTCCTGGCGGTGCGCTCGGTGGTCCAGAACTTCCGCGTCGAAGGCGCGAGCATGGACCCGACCCTGCACACCGGGCAGTACCTGCTGATCAACAAGGTCATCTATGCCCGCGCCGATGGAACGCTCCTTGAGAGCCTTGTCCCCGACCGCACCCCCAACGACACGCCGAACTACATCTTCGGCGGGCCGTCTCGCGGCGACGTGATCGTGTTCCTCTCGCCGGGGCAGACCGATAAGGACTTCATCAAGCGGGTGATCGGTCTACCAGGCGAGACGGTCCGGATCGTCAACGGCCAGGTGTTCGTCAACGGGAAGCCGCTGGACGAGCCGTACATCACCCACAAGGCCACCTACGACCTTGAGGCGAAGGTCGTGCCGCCCGGCCAGTACTTCGTGCTCGGGGACAACCGCCCGAACAGCAGCGACTCGCACCTGGGGTGGTTCGTGCCGGCCAACAACCTGATCGGGAAGGCGTGGGTCAGCTACTGGCCGCCGACCGACTGGGGCGTGATGAAGGTCGCCGCCTACGCGGAGTAGGCTCGCCCACAACGAGTGGCGCCCCCGTCCGTCGTCCGGGCGAGAGGTGCACTGTCACGCCTCAGCAGCCGCAGTCAGCCAGCCCTTCTCGCGCAGCACGTTAAGCGCCACGGCGATGTGCCCAGCGTCAAACATCCGCTTACGCGTGTTCCATGCATGCACGCGTGCAGTAACCTCGGGCGCTGTCTGTACCCCTTCCTGCTCGGTCACCCAATGCACGGTTGCTAGCAGTTCCATGCCGAACGGCGTTTCGAACCCCTCAATCAGGTCGGCCACCCGGTCGAACCGTGCACGCGTCGCCGGGTGATCCTCCAGGAACCTCTCGGCCCGGACACTCGCCTCAAGATTCAGTTCAATCTGTCGATCAGGCCGCTCAGCACCATCGCCGAAGCCAAGAATAAAGTGGCCATCGATGGCACTCAGCACGTGACGGAGATTCTCGGCGTACGGCCCGTACGGCGCCTTCTGATACCGTAACCGCAACGGCTCGCCCGCCACCTGCATGAAGTACATCAGCTTGTGCACTTCCAGCAGGCTCACGGCAGGGTCCATCACCGCCCCCAGATACCGCCGCATCAGCCCAAGCAATGCCGCGCGCCCCTCCGTCATCGTCGGTACTCTGGCCTCACGGGCCACGACATCTGGCGACGGCTCTCCCACCGGCTCGAAGAGCTGTACCTGGACGTCCGGCAGATCGGCGAACGCTCGCTCGATCCTCGGGCGAACGTCAGACCACCGCAAACCGCCCAGACCGCACCCCAGCGGCGGTATCGCAATCGAGGTGATGCCGCGCGCCCGGACTTCTCGCACAAGCGCCATCAGGCCGGACTCGATGTCCTCCAGCCGGCTCTTCCCCTTCCAGTGGCGCTTCGTCGGAAAGTTGATGATGTAGCGCGGGTTGGTCAACCGACCGAGATCGTGAACCAGCATCACGCCGGGCCGGAGCTCCTCCCGGTTGCAAACCACCCGGTACGCTCGGTAATTCTCCGGGAACGCCTTGCGGAACTGGAGCGCCACGCCGCGCCCCATCACGCCCACGCAGTTCACCGTGTTGACGAGCGCTTCCGCGTCTGCCCGCACCACATTGCCACGGGTCAGCTTGATCACCGGCTCGCCTCCCCTCGTGGCTGGACGATCTAGTAGTACCATGGTACTTCAACGCTCACCAGCGGTCGATGGTTCGCCGCCGAGATTGCATCGAGCGCCTTTGTCGCCGTTGTCCGGTTCTGAACGCCGATCCGCTCCACCAGGCGCCACGGAAACAGCTCGTACATCAGGAACTCGGCCTGCTTGCCTTCCTTGATCTCTGGCGGCTGCCAATTGTGCGCGGCAACGGCCTGCCAGTTCACCTGATCGAGCTGTCGCACGTCCTTGTAGAACCGGGTATAGAATGCCCCAGCATTCCCATCGCTGAACGCCCACCGGCGGGCGGCTGCATCAGCCCAGGCCACCACCCTGTGCAGGTCTGCCTCCAGATGGACCAGCGGCCCCTGCCCACCACGGTAGGTCAACTCAGGGTGGTTGCCCATGTGCAGGATATACAGCATCATCGAGCGTGGGCAGAAGTAGAACGGCACGTACTCGCCCACCTTCGTCCCGGGATGGCAGCCGACCTCTAACCGCTCCAGTCGACGCGCCTTGATGCTCGACATCCCGACGACCTCGCAGTCCATCCCCTGCGAGATGCGTTCCGCATCGGACCACAGCACGCCCGCCGCCACGATTCTCTCCAGATTGTTGACGTGCGTGATGTGGTAGATCTTCGGCCGATCTGGAACTCGTGCCCCCTGTTCTGCCATCGCTCGCGCCTGCCGCATTCTTCTGAATAGACCCCACCGCACTCCGGCAGCGGACCTGACGACCAGACACTGTCCGGCTCCCCCTCTCCGCGCCGGAGATGAGATCGGCGACACGGGGATCCGCCGAACGTGAGGGGCCAGCCCGCCCTGAGCCTGCGAAGGGTTCGTGGAAGCCGATAGTCGCTCCGCGCAGCGGGTCGGGGGTGAGGGGCGGCCTCTCTTGGGCAAGGGGTGAAGGCCTTGCCTGCCTCAGTACATCGTCACCGTGTAGGCATCCTTCAGCCCCTGCTCGATCTGCTCCGCCGTCATCCCCACGCCCCGCCGTGTCCCGCTCAGCAGCGCGCCGCCGGTCGGGACCGTCGCCAGATCCGGCCAGGCGGCCGGCTCCCACAGCTGCGAGCGCAGGAACGCCTTCCCGCAGTGCAGGAAGCACTCCTCGACCTCGACCCCGATGCCGAACCAGGGCCGCTTGCCCTGCACCTTCATCGAGTCCAGCAGGTCAGGATCGTTGGTGATGCTGGCCCGGCCGTTCACCCGTAGCGTCTCGTGGCGGCCCGGCACCAGGAAGATCAACCCGATCTGCGGATTCTCCAGCAGGTTCCGCAGCCCGTCGAACCGCTTGTTGCCCGGCCGATCCGGGATCACCAGATGCCGCTCGTCCAGCACCTTGACGAATCCGTTCGGATCGCCCTTCGGCGAGACGTCGCAGCGGCCATCGGTGCTGGAGGTTGCCAGCAGCACAAACGGCGAACGCTCGATGTAGGCGATGCACTCCGGCGTCAGGTAGGTCGTCTCCTTCTTGATCGCGCCCTCGCTCGCCTGGCCCATCAGATCGCGCAGCTCTGCCTCGGTGCTGATGACGTGCTGGAACATCGGACCCTCACCCTCCCGGTGCGCTGGTACAGGGAGTGTAGGCGATGCCGTACCCTCTGCTACCATGGGGCGTCGCCACCCCCTCGCAGGAGCCACTGTGCCCACCACCGCCCCGACACGCGAGGTCTACTGGAACATCCAGGGCATCTGGATCATGTACGCGCTGGTCGTCGTCGCGGCCGTCGCCTTCGCGTACGGGGCGTATCGGTACTACCTGCTGCTCGCCGCCGGGCAACCGGCCGACCGCTTCGACCAGCCCGGCCGCCGCGTCAAGCTGCTGCTGTCCCACGCCCTCGCGCAGGGCCGCACCCTGCAGCGGCGCTACAGCGGCTTCGCCCACCTGCTGTTCTCGTGGGGCTTCGTCGTGCTGTTCATCGGCACCGTCGTCGTCTTCATCCACGAGGATCTCGGGCAGTTCTTCCCGGTCTTCCGCATCATGCAGGGCGACTTCTACCTCTGGTTCCAGTCGCTGATCCTCGACGTGCTCGGCCTCGGAGCCGTCATCGGCCTCGGCCTGACGATACTCCGGCGCTCGGCCGGCCCCGAGCCGCGCCACGACCGGCTGTACCGCCCGGGCGATCCCCGCAGCATCCTGGATGACTGGCTGATCCTCGGCGGCTTCCAGGTCATCCTCATCACCGGCTTCGTCATCGAGGGGGCGCGGATCATCGCCACCGCCGATCCATGGGCCATCTGGTCGCCGGTCGGGTACGGGGTGGGGCTGGCGCTCTCGGGCATTGGCCTGGGCGCGGGGGCCTTGCGCGGGCTGCACCTCGGCCTCTGGTGGTTCCACCTCGTGCTGGCGCTCGCCTGGATCGCCTACCTGCCCTACTCCAAGCTGCGCCACATCTTCGCCGGCCCGGCCAACATCTACTTCCAGAGCCTCGAGCCGAAGGGCGCCCTCGCGTTCATCGACATCGAGAAAGCGTTCGAGCAGGATCCGCCGCCCATCGGCCTCGCGAAGCTCTCCGACCTCACCTGGAAGGATCGGCTCGACGTGCAGGCCTGCACCGAGTGCACCCGCTGTGAGCTGGCCTGCCCCGCGTCACGCACCGGCAAGGCGCTCTCGCCGATGCTCCTGATCCTCGACCTTCGCAACCAGCTGCTGACCGGATCTGGCCCCACACCGTACGCCCGCACCCGCAAGGCGCGCGGCGACGACGGCGACGGCGCCGCCAACGTCACGCCGACCGGGGCCGTCAACCCGGCCCTGGCCGCTCCAGGCGCCCTGCGGGCCGCCACTGCCGCCCCTGCCGCCGAGGGTGGGAGTGGTGGAGAGCAGGCCGCCGCCGCGACCGCCGCGACCGAGCCAGCCTCGGATGCTCCCGCCGTCCAGCTCGTCGGCGATGTCATCACCGACGCCGTCCTCTGGGACTGCACCACCTGCCGCGCCTGCGTCGACGCCTGCCCCGTCTTCATCGAGCACGTGCCGAAGATCGTCGAAATGCGGCGGAACCTCGTGCTGGTCGAGAGCCGCTTCGAGCCAGAACTACAGCGCCTCTTCGACAATCTCGAAGCGGCCGGCAACCCCTGGCGCTTCCCACGCTCTGACCGCGCCAACTGGGCCAAGGCCATGGAGACGCCCATCCCGGTCCTCGGGGAGGATGTCACCGCCGACGAGATCGACGTGCTCTACTGGGTCGGCTGCGCCGGATCGTACGACGAGCGCAACCAGAAGGTCGCACGGGCGCTGGCCGGGCTGCTCCAGACCGCCGGCATCCGCTTCGCGATCCTCGGGCGCGGGGAGACCTGCACCGGAGACCCCGCCCGCCGTGCCGGCAACGAGTACCTGTGGCAGATCCTGGCCGGCGAGAACGTCGCCACGCTCAACGAGCTGGGCATGGGCAAGCCAGAAGACGGCAGCCCACCCTCGAAGACGATTCTGGCTTCCTGCCCCCACTGCTTCAACACGCTCAAGGATGAGTATCCGCAGCTTGGCGGCCTGTACACCGTCCGCCACCACGCCGAGTACCTCGCCGAGCTGGTCAGCAGCGGCACGCTTCGGCCCACCGTCCCGCTGAACGGCAACGGCAGTGTGGCCTACCACGACCCCTGCTACCTCGGCCGCTACCAGGACATCTACGAGCAGCCCCGCGAGGTGCTCGACGCCATCCCCGGCCTTGAGCGCAAGGAGGTCCGGGCTGGCTGTCGTCGCAACGCCATGTGCTGCGGGGCTGGCGGCGCCAAAATCTGGTTCGAGGAGCGCAGAGGCACGCGGGTCAACCACCTGCGGATGGAGCACATCCAGGCCGAACAGCCGGATCAGGTGGCCGTGGCCTGCCCCTACTGCATGATCATGCTGGAGGACGGCGCACGCGCCAAGGGCGTCTTCGAGACGCTCCCGATCCTCGACATCTCGGAGTTCCTGACCAACAGCCTCGCCGCCCGCACGAACGGCCGCCCACCCGCCGAGAGCCCACCGCCCTCGCCCTGACCTCTAGCGAGCCAACTCAAGGACTGCATTCTCCTGCGTCTCGGGATGTACAGAGTCGAGGTGCAACTGCACACGACGGATAAGCTCTGGGAGCGGCAGCACTTGCTCGGCAACCACGATACCTGCGTGCCGACGTCCCAGGGTTTTCCAACGCTGATCCAGGCGCAGGAAGTCTCCGACATTGAACGTGAGAATGGCGCGCCCCTGATCGGTTGCATACTGCAACTGCGACTCGTCCGAGATCCACTGATTTGCGCGGCCGGCCCACTGGCAACTCTCGATGTCGTAGCCCATCCGGGCCAGGACCGATGCCACGCGTGGATTCACCATTTCGTCGGCGAAGAGGCGGATGCCAAGACCGGGCATCAGCGAGCGCGTAGTGCGTTCAGCGCCCTTGCGTTCCGCTCTGTGTCCTCGTTAACGCGCTGAGGATATTGCTCGTAGTAGGCCAGGGCTGCTGCCACCTGCTCGGATCGCAGTTGAGGGAAGGCTTCCACCGTCTCATCAACATTGCCAAGCTGCCGGAACGCTTCCACGACGAGCCGCACGGCAATTCTGGTCATCGCGATGACCGGGTAGCCGCCATTGATGTCAGGGTACTCCGCGATCAATGCGTGACGATCTTGGTGGCTGCGCTCGATCATGGCCCGTTATCCCACGTAGTTCCGTCGTCGGTATGAACCCTACCACCTGGGTGGACTGGTTCCAGGCCGTAGCGTCGGCGATCATGAGGGCCCCAGGTCTTTTCGGCAGCCGCTTCCCGATCCGAACTCCATTCATCAACCCATGTCAGGGACGTTCACGATCCTACCGGCTGAGCGCCGCCTCGGCCTGGCGGGTCAGCGCGAAGCTCGCGTCCTGGAGCCGCTGCGTGAAGTGGACCGGCGACTCGCCCGGCTCCAGGCGCAGGGGCGCTCCGAACGCAATCGCCAATGGCCCCTTCCGGATCAGGATCGGGGTGTCCCCGACCATGAACCACGGCTTCAGGTGCTCGTCCTCCGGCATCACGCCCTCGGTGCCGGCCAGCCCGAACGGCAACACCGCCGCATCGAGCGCCGCCGCCAGATGCCCGACGCCCGGCTTGAACACAGCACTGGCGAGGCCAGCCCGCTCCTCGGACGGCGGCGTGTGGCGGCCCTGCGGGAAGATCAGCAGCGGGTTGCCACCCTGCACCAGCCGAGCCAGCACCCGCAGACTCACGTCCTGCTCGCCGTACTGACGGAGCGGGTAGAGGCCCAGCGCCAGGATGGCGTACCACGCGGCCGGGCCGGGCATCGTGTCGAAAGCGTTGGCGCGCGCCGCCACCACCAGCCGATTCGACAGGCTGGCGGCGGCCGGGGTCTTCGCCAACGCGGTGCGCACCAGCGGCTCGTCGGCGTGGGCGTGGTGGGTGCCGGCCAGGATCAGCCGCTGTGGCAGGCCCGTCAGGTGCTCCTCGCCCAGCACCACCGTCTTCGTGACCCAGGTGCGGTAGGCCAGCGTCAGTGGGAAGCGCAGCCCCCGGAAGACGCGCCCCCAGGTGTACGGCCAGAGCGGCTGGCTGGCGTTGATCCTTTCGGAGCCGCGGCGCGGTGCACCGCCCGAGCCGGCCCCGACCGGCGGCGCTTTCGCCAGCGTCTCGCGGACCTGCGCCACCGTCATGTCGAGCGTCAGATCGGACTCGCCCACGGCCTTGCCGGTCTTGTCCTCCAGCGCCAGCCCCAGGTCGAGCATCGCCAGGCTGTCCAGGCCAAGCTCGCCCAGCGTCTGCGCGTCCGTGACGGAGGGCACCTTCGCGACCGTCGCCACGGCCTGCCCGACCGGGTCGTCGGCAGCCAGGGTGCTGTCGATGGCCGTCGCCTGGACCGCCTCCGGCAGGGGCAACAGGTGCCGCCGGACCTTCAGCGTCGAGGTACGCGGGAAGTCGGGGTCGGGCCACCAGGAGGCCGTCGCGACGCGCTGATGCTGCGCCAGCCGACCGTTCGCCGCCGCCACGATGGGGGAGACGTCGCGCTGGCGCTCGGCCTCGCTGGCGGGGATCAGATACGCATGCAACACCATGCCGCCGCCCGCCGTCGGCACCCCGATGATCGCGGCGTCCTTGACGGCAGCGTCGGCCTTGAGGGCCGTCTCCACATCCTCCGGCCAGACGTTCAGGCCGGACGGCAGGACGATCAGCTCCTTGGCGCGGCCGGCCAGGAAGATGTTGCCCTGCTCGTCGATCCGCGCGAGGTCGCCCGTCGAGTACCAGCCGTCGTGGAGCACCTCGGCGGTGCGCTCGGGGTCTTTCCAGTAGCCGCGCATCACGTTCGGTCCGTGCGCCTGCAGCTCACCCTCGGGCGTCAGGCGCACGCTGACGCCACGCAACGGCCGCCCGACGCTGCCGACGGGCGTCGAGCCGTCCGACAGGCTCCCCGCGATGATCGGCGAGCACTCGCTGGTGCCGTACCCCTGCACCACCCGGACACCCATCTTCTCCCAGAGCCGCTGCGTCTCGGCAGGGAGCGCCGCGCCGCCGGCCGCGAACAGCCGCATCGAGCCGCCCATCTTCTTGTGGATCGGAAAGAAGAGCTTGCGGCGCGCCCCGAACGGCAGCCGATCCGCCAGCTTGAAGAGGGCGGTGTAGACCGGCGCCGGCAGCTTCTCGCGGAGCTGCCCGTCGAGCGTCTGCCCCATGATCGTCAATAATTGTGGCACGGCCACCATGTGGGTGATGGCCTGCTCCTGGAGCACCCGCAGGATGTCCGGGCCGCGCCGGCTCGGTACGTAGTGGATGGCCGAGCCACGCGAGATCGGGTAGAGCATCCCGCAGGTCATCTCGAACAGGTGCGAGAGCGGCAGGATGCTCGCCAGACGACAGTCCGTGTCCAGCGGGATGACGTCCGCCGCCCCGACCAGCTGTGAGGTGAGGTTGCTGTGCGAGATCATGCAGCCCTTGGGGTTGCCCGTCGTCCCTGAGGTGAAGAAGATCGCGGCCAGAGCCTCAGCGGGCTGGGTCCACGGCCCGCTGGCAGTCCCGCCACGCGACCCCGGCTCCCACCACGTCACGCTCAGATCGTCGGGCGCCCAGGCCGGCGGCTCCTGCCCGTCCACGACGATCAGGCGCGGCTCGACGCGCTCTACGATGCGCGCCGCGGCGTCCTGGTTCATCTCGCGGTCGAACGGCACGACAATCGCGCCGAGCTTCCAGCAGGCGAACAGGTAGATCGGCGTCTGCCAGGAGCTGGGGAGCCAGGTGATGACGCGGTCCCCCTCGCGGATGCCACGTTGGGCCAGCTCGTCGGCCAGCCGGTCGGTCAGGTCGAGGAGCTGCCGGCTGTCGACCGTCTTCCAGAGCAGCCCCTGCTGACTGCCGAGCGCGATGGCGTTGGGCCAGGCCACGGCACGCTGCCGGACAACTTCGTACAGGTGCGTGAACATCGCCGCTTCCGACTCCAGATCGTCGCGCGCAGCGGACAGCAACACAGGTGGCCGCCGCGCCAGTCGTGCTTCAGGATGATGGTCGCTGAGGATGGTTGTTATCAGGATAGTGGTTGTAGCGTACCGATCATTGTGGCCGGTGTCAGTGTTTTGCGCGACATCTTTCACAGATCGTCACGATTGGTGGCACGCCGCGGCGCGGCACGGCGCACGTGAGCCTGTCGCGACGCACACTTCCTGAAACACGATGGTCTGTGCAAACCGCTGTGGTATCCTCGAATGCATACGCGGGGGGTCTGCTACCGTGCCACGAGTCTTCCGGCTTCTTGCCTTCCTGTTCCTTGTCACCCTCGGGCTGCCGGCGGTGCAGCCGGCCGTTGCTCGGGCCAGCGCCGTCAGCGCCCTGGCAGCCGTCGAGCATGCGTCCCAGGCAACGACGCCGGACCTCGCGCAACAGGGCGGTGCGCAGCCCGGCCCGATTGTCCGCCAGGCGTACGACCTGCTGCTGGATCGGTTCGTGATCCCGACGAAGCCGGGCGACATCCTGAATGGTGCACTGAACGGCGCGCATTTTTACCTGGAGAGCAAGCAGGTCGCCGATCCGCTGGCCGAGCGGCCGGCGTTCACGGGCAATCGCAGCGAGGACTGGCGGCTGTTCCTGCCGGCCTACGCCAAAATGAAGGCGGCGCTGGGCGACAAGGGCCCGGTCGAGATTCTTGACCGCGCGATGGTGGACGGCATGGCGCGGTCGTTTGACGAGCCGCACACCTACTACCTCCCCCCAGAGATCTACCGGCAGCAGATGGCCGAGCTGCAGAACCGCAATCGGTACTCTGGCGTCGGCATCCAGATGACGCAGGATCTGGTCATCACGGACGTCTTCGAGGGCAGCCCGGCTGAGGCGGCCGGCCTGATGCCGGGCGATCAGCTCGTCGCGGTCAACGGCGAGTCGATTGAGGGTCTCACCTCGGCGGACACCAGCACGCGCGTGCGCGGAGAGAACGGGACGCAGGTCACGCTGACGGTCCGACGGGGCAGCGTGGCCGAGCCGATCACCAAGACGATGACGCGCGCCACGATCTCCTACGACTGGATCCGCGCGAAGATCCTCGACGGCAACATCGGCTACCTCCAGATCCGCACGTTCGCCGTGCAGGATGCGCTGCCGCTGTTCAACCAGGCGATGGAGAAGTTCGCAGCAGCGGACGTCCGCGCCCTGATCATCGACGTGCGCGGCAATACCGGCGGCGTCGTGGCGACCGGCGAAGAGATCCTGAGCCGGATCATGCCGCAGTCGAAGCCGATCTACCGACAGGTCGACCGGCGCGGCGAGCGGACCGTCTCGACCTGGGGCGACTACTGGAACCGCGACATCCCCATCGCCGTGCTCACGAACGGTAACAGCGGCTCGATGAGCGAGATCATGGCGGCGGCGCTTCAGGAGAACGGCTTCGCGCGGATCATCGGCACGAAGACGGCCGGCGCAGTCGCGGCGGCGGTGCCGGTCGAGATGGTGGACGGCTCCGGCCTCTTCGTGACGGTCCAGATCATCAACACGCCGAACGGCCGGGTGATCAACAAGGTCGGGCTGGAGCCGGATGACGTGGTCGAGCTGGACCCGGCCCAGTTCCGAGCCGGCAAGGACACGCAGCTCGAGGCCGGCCTCGCCTACGTGCGGTCCAAGCTCGGCGGCTGACACTCGGCATCGTGACGGTTCGCTGACGGCAAGCAACCCGCATGGGGCACAATCCTCGTGCGGGTTGTTTGTCGCCCGCCCCTGACCGATCCCTCCGCATGCTCTGAGGCCACCATCTATGTCATCTCGTCGCCTGCTGCTCTGGCTCCGGCTGCTGACCGGGGCAGGGTTCATGTACCAGGGCGCCGCGCACATCTATGGGATGTGGGATCTCCGGCAGCTCTTCGCCGAGCACACGGCCTGGCAGGCCTGGCCCGTCGTCGGCGGGATGCAGCCGCTGGAGATCACCCTCTGGATCGCCTTCCTCGAGTTCGGGATGGGGGTGTTCTTGTTCGGCGGCCTGCTCACCCGCTTCCTGCCGGCCCTGGGCGTTGTGCTGTCAGGCTTCCAGCTGCTGACGCTGGGGCTGGCAGGCGGGCTGCTGAACGTTTTCCTATGCGCGGCGGCGCTGATCGTGAGCGTCAAGGGTGGGGGCGGCGGCACGATGGACTCGGCGCTCGGGGCGATGCAGCGGAAGTCCATCGAGCGGCAGCGGGAGCGCGACGCCGAAGCCGCCCGCCTGAAGGCCGAGAAGGCGGCAGCCAAGGCCGCGGCCGCCGAGCGCTAACAGCGCCGGGCCTCCACGCTGACCCGCCATCGTGCCCGGGCGCCAACGCCCCCTGCCAACGTGGCAGCACGACGCGCTCACCGCCGGCGCAGGACATGCCGGCGCAGGACATGAAGACGCCCCCCGAGGTCGTGGTCTCGGGGGGCGTCAGGGTCGCGTCGGGCGCGACGATCAGCGAGGCGCGGGTGGCCTCAAAGGAGGATTGGCCTCAGGAAGCGCGTGCGGCGGGCTGGTCGGCAGCGGGGCGAACCTTCGGCGGGCGGCCCCGGCGCGGGCGCAGCTCTTCGGCGCTGAGCGGGCGGCGGTCGACGAAGATCTCCTCCGTGTCCTGCAGCCACAGCCGGCCCGCGCAGAACGGGCAGCGCATCTGCTGGACGGCGGCGGCGTGCTCCGGCCGCAGCACGCGGACGGATGTCGGCGTGAACTTGCGAGCGCGGGGCCCCTGAGCACTGGCGACGGTGCGCGCGCAGAGCAGGCAAGCGAGGTCCCCTCGGACTTCCCACCCGCTGAGCGGCAGTTGTTCCTGCATGATGTTCCCTCTCTCGGCGCCCTACAGCAGGCGCGCATGTTTTCGTGTCCCCAGTGTCGCGCACGGCGCTAAAGCCGGCATGAACCAGAGATAAGGCCCGGATAAGAAAGCCGGAGCCCGCTTCGGCACAGCAATAGACGCGACAATGCGCCAGACCATAGGCAAATCCCTCGTCTGTGCGTCGCCGCACATCGATCCCTTCAATCATCGGCCGAATCGGCAACTTTTCCAGGGGGGATCACGCCGAACAGCGTCAGGCTGACATGAGGTTTTTGTCGCGACACAACGGGCGCACCCGTCACCCCGTCACGTTAAACTCTGGCTACGCGGCAGCGGGCGAATGCCTGCCACCGCTGCATAGAGGGCGCTGAGACCGCCCGCCATCTCAAGCGGCGGAAGCCTGCCAACGCCAACACCCCGGTCTGTCATCCCGATCGCGGCGAGGAACGAGCCTTCCTCCCCGTCATCCCGACCGCGGCGAGGAACGAGCGGAGTGGAGGGATCTTCCTCCGTCCCGGTGCTCGGTCGACCGGGGAAGATCCCTCGACTCCACTCGCAAGCTCGTTCCGCTCGGGATGACGGGGTGGGGGGTTGCAAGCCCTGCTCTGAGCTTGCCGAATGGGTAGTTCCGCTCGGGATGACGGAGCAGGATGCACGCGCGTTCCGCTCGGGAGGCGCAGACGCTGTCAGCTTCGTCCTGGCACGACCTTAGCCGGCCGAGGCGGTCTGGCTCCGGGGCGCGCGCCGCTTGCGCGGCCCGCCGGTCCGGCCGAGGTACGGCCCGATGGCCGAGAGCAGCCCGAGCGCCGTGAAGCCGCCCATCAGCAGCGTCGCCTGCTGGAACCCGCTGGCGTAGGCCGCCGGCAGCGCGCTCGGCGCGACGCCGACCAGCGCGCCAGCCATGATCGTGCTGGAGAGCGTCACGCCGACGGAGTGGCCCAGCTGGCGCGTCGTCTCGACCATCCCCGAGGCGAACCCGCGCTTGCCGTCGCCGGCGTGGCCCATGACGGCCGTGTTGTTGACCGTGGTGAAGCCGCCCAGGCCAGCCCCCAGGAAGACGGCCACTCCGAGCAGCGCCCAGTACGGCAACGTCCCGCCAAACAGCCCGAGCGTCACCAGCCCGGCCGCGATCGATGCCAGCGTCCCCCAGGCGAACATCGGCGTACGGAAGCGGTCGTAGAGGTAGCCGGCCAGCATCGAGCAGCCGACCATCACGATCTGCTGGATGAACATCATCCGGCCCGTGTCCGTGGGGGCGAGGTCGCGCCCACGTTCGAGCAGGAACGGGATCAGGAATGAGGACGCCAGCATGCTCATGTGGGCGATGCCGTTGGCGAACACGCCGCTGGCGAAGCGGGCATCACGGAGCATCGAGAGCAGCAACAACGGCTGCGGCACGCGCTGCTCGACCCACACAAACACGCCGAGGATCACCAGGGCCAGCAGGTGCATCGAGAGGTGATAGTTCGCGCCTTCCTGGAAGCTCGACTCGCCTTCGTGGAAGTGGCTGAGCGAGAGCATCGCCACGGTCAGCCCGGCAAAGAGGAGGATCGCACCGAGCCAATCGATCTTCTGCCGGTTGCCGCTGGTCGCGCCGCGCGGGAGCCGGGTCGCCAGGGCCAGCGTCACCAGGGTGATCGGCCCCATCACGTAGAAGGTCCAGTGCCAGGACAGATACTCGACGGCGAAGACGCTGAACGCCACGCCGACCAGCGCCGCCACGCCCGCCGAGGTCGTCAGCACGCCGATGGCCAGGCCGCGCCGGCCCGCTGGGACGGCCTCAGAGACAATCGCCAGGCTGGTGCCGAAGACCATCGCCGCGCCGATGCCCTGGATGGAGCGGGCAACCACCAGCGTCTCGAAGGTCGCCGTCAGGCCGGCCGCCACCCCGGCCAGCCCGAAGATCGCGACGCCGCCGGCGAAGACCTGTCGGTGCCCGACCACGTCGCCGATACGCCCCGTCACCAGGACGGCGCCCACCAGCAGCAGGAAGTAGGCGTTCATGATCCAGCCGGCCGCCGAGACGTCGATGTGGAGATCGGCGCTGATCGTCGGCAGGATGGCTGAGACCGGCCCCATCCCCCAGCTGACCAGCAGGTAGCCCAGGCTGACGGTCAGGATGGTGTACCAGCCGGCGCGCGAGACGCTGACGGCGGCCCCGTCGGCGACGCTCCCAGAGGCTGACATCGACGACGATGGACCCGGCTCAACGGACGGCGTTGTACTGGGCGCGGTGGCGGGCACGGCCCCTCCCCTTCTGCACGGGAGATCGTAGCATGCCGGCAACCGGCGCTCATGCGGCGCGGCGGGTTACAGCTCCGTCAGCACCAGCGGCTCGGATGCCCACTCGCCGTCGAGGATCGGACGGACGAGGCGCGCGAGCTTGCGCGGCGCCAGGATATCCGTCGTCGCGAGCAGCTCGTCGTGCGTCCACCAGCGGTGGTCTGTCAACACGATCTTCTCTTCGGCGGTCACATTGTCCTGGTTGATCTCGACGGTGTCCACGCGGACCACGAAGAACCGCTCGTCGAAGTCGAGCGTCTCGCCGTCGAAGGTGACGAGCCGGCGGCGCGTCCAGACGCACGGCCCCAGCTCCGGCACCCGGATACCCGTCTCCTCCCACAGCTCGCGGTGCGCGCCCGCTTCGAAGCTCTCGCCGGGCTCGACGCCGCCGCCCGGCGTGATCCAGAACTTCAGGACCGGCAGGCGCGGATCCTCGATGCGGAGCAGCAGCAGCCGGTCGAGCGGATCGACGACCAGGACGCGCGAGGTCGGGCGATAGCGAGGCGCAGGCTGTCTGGACACCCTGCAAGGATACCCGAGCACGCTGACACGGTTCGCCGCACGTTCCATCCGTGCTTCTCTTTCCGTGCTCCTCTTACCGCTGCGAGTCGAACACGCGACGAACAGTGTGCTACCGTCCAACGATATAGGTCGCTGTCCCGTGGGATTCGGGACAGATGTCAGGCGTGGAGACATCGCCGCCCCCCGACACTGTACTGGCCGAGTGCGCGTGATGGACACGGCCGTCGTCACGCTCACTCGGCAAGCTGTGATCCCGAGGTGGCGGATGCTGGGGGTTCGAAATGTCAGGTCCGAATGACGACAGCCACAAGATTGAGATCCCGAAAGGCGCTTTCCTGCTGCTGATCCTCTTCCTGATCGTGATGGCCGCACTCTGGGCCAATGTCTATCTCCGCGTGGTCTGGAGGGCATGACCGATGACCCGTGACCAGATGATCGAAGCGTCCTGGATCGTCCCCAGCGCGCTGATCCCAGCCATCATGCTTGTTCTCCTGCTGTACGCGACGTTCTCGGTCGGCGCGCACGTGCCGACGCACGAGGAGAACATCGATCCGAAACTCGTCGCCCAGACCGCTCCGTTCAATAACCCCGGCCTCTTCGATCGTGGCAACGGCCAGTACGACGTGGTCATGGTCGGCCAGACCTGGAGCTTCCGCCCGAACGAGATCCGGGTGCCGCTCGGCGCGCGCGTCACGTTCACGGTGACCAGCCAGGACGTGATTCACGGCCTGCGAATCGAGAAGTCCAACGTCAACATCATGCTGATCCCCGGGCAGGTCGGGAAGGCGACGGCCCACTTCACAGAGCGCGGTGAGTTTCTGCTCGTCTGCCACGAGTACTGCGGGGTCTCTGCCATCCCGACGCTCGGCCACCAGGCGATGTACGGCAAGGTGATCGTCGAATGAGCGCGGATCGCTCCTTCCGCCTCCACATGCTGACCAGTGAGGGACTCCCGTGGCGACTGTAGCCGTCGACTCCCTGCCCATCAATGACACGACCCGCCCGGACGTCGCGGACGCCAGGACGAACCGCATCACAGCGCTGTTCCTTGGCGTGGCCATCGCTGCCGTCGCGCTCGGCATTCTGCTCGGCTTCCTCCAGGCCCTGGAGCACGCCGGCATCGATCTCTACCCCTACCTGAAGCCGATCATCCACTCGTACTACCAGGGGCTGACGCTGCACGGCGTCCTCAACGCCCTGGTCTGGACGACGTTCTTCATCTGCGGCTTCCTGCTCTACATCACCGTCCAGGCGTACCGCCGACCGTTGACGCACCCGGGCCTGGCCGAGATCACGTTCGGGCTGATGGTCGTCGGCACGGTGATGGCCGCCATCCCGATGCTGCTCGACGAAGCCACGGTGATGTTCACGTTCTACCCGCCGCTGCTGGCGCACTGGTCGTTCTACCTCGGCCTGACGCTGGTGGTGGCCGGCACCTGGCTGGTGACGCTGCTGGTGTCATTGGTGCACTGCGCGTGGCGCAAGGAGCACCCGGACGAGCGGATGCCCCTGCCGGGCATGATGTCCATCGCCACCCTGGCGATGTGGTCGATCGCCAGCTCCGGCATCGCCCTGGAGATGATCTTCTTCAATCTCCCGCTCTCGCTGGGCGTCATCCCGGAGACCAGCCCGATCATCGCGCGGACCCTTTTCTGGCTGACAGGCCACCCCATCGTCTACTTCTGGCTGCTGCCGGCCTACATCTCCTGGTACACGCTGGTCCCACGCCAGGTCGGCGGAAAGCTGTTCAGCGATCCGATGGCCCGCGTCTCCTTCATGCTGTTCCTGGTGCTGTCGTCGCCCATCGGGCTGCACCACCAGTTCACGGACCCCGGCATCTCGTCGACCTGGAAGCTGGTTCACGCCTTCGGCACGTTCGCCGTCTTCTTCCCGAGCCTGTTGACCTTCTTCAACGTCGTCGCGTCGCTGGAGAACGGCGGGCGGGCGCGCGGCGGCACCGGCTGGATCGGCTGGATCTTCAAGCTGCCCTGGAACGACCCGACCGTGACGCCGCAGATCCTGGCGATGCTGACTTTTGTCTTCGGCGGCATCGGCGGTCTGATCAACGCGTCCTACAGCATGAACCTGGTGATCCACAACACGGCGTGGATCGTCGGCCACTTCCACCTGACGGTTGGCGCGGCGGTCACCCTGACGTACATGAGCCTGAGCTACTGGGTGCTGCCGCGCACGCTCGGCCGGAAGCTCTGGGCGCCGCAGTTGGCGATGATCCAGGGCTGGCTCTGGTTCTTCGGGATGATCATCTTCTCCAACGCGCTGCACCGCCTCGGTCTCCTGGACATGCCGCGCCGCACCGCCATTGGTATGTCCCCCTACGTGCAGGAGATCGCCACACCGGTCGTTCAGGAGTGGCGGGCGATCCTCCCGCTGGTTGCCATCGGTGGCACCATCCTGACCATCAGCGGTGTCCTGTACATCCTGATCTGCGTCATGACGGCGTTCTTCAGCCGCAAGGTCACCGTCCCGAACGGCGCACTCCTATTCTCCGAGGCCCAGGCTGACGCGAGTCACGCCCCGCGGGCGCTCGACCAGTGGCGGCCATGGGTCGCGACGGCCATCGTGCTGATCCTCGTCGCGTACGGCCCCACCTTGCTTGAGCTGATCGGCACGACATCGCTCAACGTGCCCGGCCGCAGAGTCTGGTAGCGGGTATCATTCTGGCGTGATCGCTCGCGAGCATCCCCCGCGCAACCACAATCGCTGATCCAGGCGGCCGCCGCTGCACGCGGTCGGCCGCTCTGGCAGTCTGATCTCGGAGACTGGCCCATGAATCCCACTGTCAAGCGTCTTGTTCTGCCGGGCCTGGCAGCGGCCACGCTGCTGATGTCGGCCTGTATTCCGACGCCGCCGCCACCTCCCGCCAAAACCGAGGGGGCAGCGAAGCCAGCGGCAGCGGCGTCGAAGCCGGGCGGCGGCGGCGGCGCTGGCGATACCGACGCCGGCAAGACGCTCTTTACTGCGAAGGGCTGCATCGCCTGCCACGTGGCGCCGGGCGTGCCGGGCGCGGTTGGCACCATCGGCCCAAGCCTCGCCGGCATCGGCGACGCGGCCAAGCGGCCGAAGCTCGCCAGCGGCGAAGACAACACCGCTCCGAATATCCGTGGCTGGATCAAGGATCCCCAGGCGAAGAAGCCGGGTACGATGATGCCGGCGCTCGGCCTGTCGGACAAGGAGTCTGACGACCTGACCGCGTTCCTGATCACGCTCAAGTAGCGTCCGGGCGCTTCGCGCCCCCGACGCCAGACCTCGTACACGCGCCCCTGGCTGGTCACCCTGACGTGGGGCCACCAGGGGCGTCTGCGTTCCACCAGCATCCGCACAACACCGGCATCCGCGCAACACCAGTATCCGCGCAACACCAGTATCCGCGCAGCACCAGCGCCGGGCTGGCAGCGCCAGGAGCCTGCCAGCAAACCGACCGAGCGACATCCACCCCGCATCCTGTACCCCGCATCCTGCCCAGTGTCGGGCAGCCCCGCACGAAGGAGAGCACCTGCCATGCGCCTCGGCTATTTCATGATGCC
>JADZEM010000108.1 GCA_020850535.1 Chloroflexota bacterium | reverse complement strand
GTTTCCGCTCGCAGTGGGTCGGCCAGCACATGTCCCTGCAGGAGTTCCTGGCCCTCCCCGAAGAGAAGCCGGCCCTTGAGTTCCAGGACGGGGTGGTTACCCAGAAGATGGCAGCGAAGCCCGTACATGGTTCGATTCAGTCATTCCTGCTACGTACCATCGACCAGTTTGCACGTCCACGCCGGCTCGGAATCGTCTTCGCTGAGACGCGGTTCGCCCACGACAACTGGTCACCGGTGCCTGATGTCGCGTTCTATCGCCGCGAGAGCCTGACCGTCCGCCGCGCCCCCAGGGACTTCACGGCGGCCCCCGACCTCGCCATTGAGATCCTCTCACCTGGCCAGACCGTCAACGATCTTCTGCAAAAGAGCCTGGACTATCTTGCACGAGGGACTCTTGTGGCCGTCGTCGTGAGTCCGCCTGACGAGACCGTGTTAGTCGTGCGTCAGGGCGAGACCCTTGCCGTGCTCAGGGGTGACCGCCGCATCAACCTTGATGACGTACTGCCCGGACTCCAACTCACGGTCGAGCAGCTGTTCCAGGCCGTCAACTGGGACTGGCTGGACGAACCGCCTGAGATCGCCGGGGATGCCCAGACGACGGCGAGTGAGGCTCAGGCCGACGACGCCGCCGCTTCCGGCCGCTCGGACGGCTGAGGCGCAAGGGCCGCCCGTCCGAGCCACACCGCCGCCAGCGGTCCCAGAATCAGGATCGCGCCCGCGCCGTTGAGCGCCGCGAACCCCCAGCTTTGCAGCATGATGCCGCCAAGCGTGCTGCCCAACGCCCCCATCAGGCCCGTCATCAGGTCCGCGAACCCCTGCATCGACGTGCGCTCCTGGGGCGCCAGCGCATCGGTCAGCAGCGCGCTGCCCGCCACGAACGCGAAGTTCCACCCGACGCCGTTCAGGCAGAACATCAGGGCCACCAGCAGCCCGTTGCTCCCTGGCGCCAGCCCGGCCACGACCGTCGCCACGATCAGCAGCATCCCGCCCGACAGGATCATCGTCAGGCGGCCGACGCGGTCGCAGAGCCAGCCCGTGAATGGCGAGGCCATGTACATGCCCGCCAGGTGCAGCGACACGGCGATACCGATCATCCCCACGTCGTGCCCGTGATCCTTGAGGTAGACCGCCGCCGTCGAGGTGGTCCCGATCATCACCAGCTGGCTGGTCATCAGCGCGCCAAACGCGATCCGGATGCGGGGTACGCGCAGGATCCGACCGAGCGGTCGGGCCGCGCGGCTGGCAGCGGCAGCCGCCCGCGTACCCGCGTCTGCCAGATGCAGCTCGCGGGCGACCGTCAACGGATCTGGCCGCAAGAACGTCTGCAGCAGCAGCGCCCCAAGCCCAAACCCGACGATACCGATCAGGAACGGCCCGCCGACGACCGGCAGACCGAGTCGTTCGGCGACGGCCGTTGCTGGCGTCAGCAGGTTCGGCCCGATGATCGAGCCGGCCGTCGCCCCGCCGACGATCAGCCCGATGGCCCGTCCACGCTGATCCGTCGTACTCACGTCTGCCGCTGCAAAGCGCCCCAGCAGGCTGGAGGCCTGCCCAAATCCGAACAGGAACATGCCGACCAGAAAGAGTCCGAAGCTCCGCTCGGCGACGGCCGCCATGCTGAGGACGCTCCCGACCACCCCCAGGACATACCCCAGCGCCAGGCCGGGCCGTCGCCCGTGGCGGGCCATCAGCCAGGAGAGCGGCACGCTGGCCAGTGCCCCGCCGAGCGCCCCGACGGCGACCGGAATGCCGGACAGCGTGTTACTGCCGGTCAGGTCGGCCGCCACGATACTGCCCACGGCCAGCGTCAGCGAATGGCCGGTGCTGCCACAGACCTGCGCCGCCAGCAGCGTGGTCATCAGGCGGGGGCGCGCCGCCGTGGCGCTGGTCGGCGGGAGCGTCGCCGAGGTCATGGCGTCACTGTAGCCGGGCCAGCCCGGCGCGGCAACTGCGCTGCTCGGTCCGGCAGCATCGTGCGATGGGAGCCGAGCCGGCTACCATCCCGCTCACCATGTCTGACACCACGACGCCTCATCCTTACACCCTGCGCGCCGCCATCCTGCCCGATGCGCCGACCCTCGCGCGGCAGCGGCGGCTGATGTTTGACGAGATCAGCCGCATGCCCGACGCCGAAGGCGACGCGCTCGAAGCGTCGATCCGTGCCTACGTCGATCGCGCGATGCCGGCCGGCACGTTCTACGCCTGGGTCGTGGAGCAAGACGAGGCGATCGTGGCGGGCGGCGGGCTGCAGCTACGGACCCTGATGCCGCGCCCCGGCTTCGTTCGCGGCGAGCCAGAGGGGCTGATCGTCAGCATGTGGACGGAGCCGGCCCACCGGCGGCGTGGCCTCGGGCGGCGGGTTGTCGACGCGATCCTGGCCTGGGGCGCGGAGAACGGCGTCACCCGGTTCACCCTGCATGCCTCGAACGACGGCCGGCCGCTCTACGAGCTGTACGGGTTCCGCCAGACGAACGAGATGCGTCGCGAGACCTGAGCGCCGCCGGCCCCTCACCCTTACTCTCGTTGCCAGTCGGGTCTACAATACGGGACGGTACGAAAGGGGCGGAACGAAGGGGGCGGCGTGGCAGCATCGGATCTCGGACCAGAGGACGCATCGGTATCGCCATGCTGCGCGGCGGCGCGGCAGCCATCCGTGGACGGGCCACCCGCAACCACCAACGTCGAGGCCGAACCGCCAGGAGCTGTATCGGCGGCTGATGTCGTCGCACCGCTCGCCACTCCCGGCGACGCCCTCGCGCCTGACGACGACGACAACAATATGGTCTTGCTCGACGGCGGCCCGTTCCTGATGGGCACGGACGATCACGAGGGGTACCCGGCCGATGGCGAGGGGCCGGTCCGCAAGATCCGGGTCAGCCCATTCTGGATCGACCGCACCACCGTCTCGAACAGCCAGTTCAGCCGGTTCGTCGAGGCGACGGGCTACGTCACCGAGGCCGAGCGATACGGCTGGTCGTTCGTGTTCGCCGGGCTGCTGCCAGACGAGTTCCCGCCGACGCGGGGTGTCGCGCAGGCTCCGTGGTGGCGGCAGGTCTACGGCGCAGACTGGCGGCGCCCGGAGGGACCGCAATCGTCACTGGCCGGCCGCGACGATCACCCCGTCATCCAGGTGTCCTGGAACGACGCCCGCGCCTACGCCGCCTGGGCGAAGAAGCGCTTGCTGACTGAGGCCGAATGGGAGTTCGCAGCCCGTGGCGGCCTGGAGCAGCAGCGCTTTCCCTGGGGCAACGACCTGCAACCGAACGGCGAGCACTGGATGAACGTCTGGCAGGGCACATTCCCTGCGAAGAACACGGCCGAAGATGGGTACGTCGGGACGGCGCCGGTCGACGCGTTCCCGGCGAACGGCTACGGTCTGTTCAACATGACCGGCAACGTCTGGGAGTGGTGCACTGACTGGTTCCACCCGACTTTCCACATCACCGGACCGCGCCGCAACCCGCGCGGCCCGAAGTCTGGCGCCAGCCGGGTCATGCGCGGGGGATCGTTCCTGTGCCACCGCTCCTACTGCAACCGGTATCGGGTGGCGGCCCGCAGCGCGAACACGCCCGACAGTGCCACAGGGAACCTGGGATTCCGCTGCGGTCGGGACGCCTAGCCGCGCCGGGTCAGCGGGCCGGCGCTCGGGGCTGGCCGGGAGGAACGGTGACTGAGTCGGCCGCCTGGCGCGTGGTCAGCCGCGCCATCCTGTTTACCATCGCCGTCCTGATCGGGCTGTGGTTGCTCGGCCAGCTGACCTCCGTGGTTGTGCGGGTGCTGCTGGCCGTCATCCTGGCGGCGGGCATGAAGCCGCTCGTGGACCGCCTGACGCACCGCGAGCTGCGGAAGCAGGGCTGGTGGACGCCCCCGCGCGGCCTCGTCGTGCTGGTGGTCTACCTGACGACCATCATCCTGGTCAGCGTGGCCGGCGGCCTGATCCTCCAGGTGGTCATCGTCGAAGTCCAGAACCTGATCAACGGCGTGCCGGTCTACGCGCCCCGCCTGGTCAATTACGTCAACGACTTGCTCGACTACCTGCCCGGCGGTCGGCAAATCGTCGCCGACTTCGATATCGGCGCGCAGCTCAGCAGCCTCGTCACCCGTGTCTTCAGCGTCTTCTCGCAGGCGCTGATCGTCTTCCAGTACGCGCTCAGCCTCGTGAGCGGCCTGCTCGACGTGCTGATGATCCTACTGCTGGCGCTCTACATCACCACGGACGGCCCGCGCATCGCCCGCTACCTCCGAGCGTTCCTGCCACCGGACCGCCACGATCAGGCATCGCGCATCACGGAGCGCATCTTCGTGCGGCTCGGCGGCTGGGTCAGCGGCCAGATTCTGCTGTGCGTGATCATCGGGTTCATGAGCTGGGTCGGCCTGGTGATCATCGGCGTCCCGTATGCCGTGGTGCTGGCGCTGGTGGCCGGCGTCATGGAGGCCGTCCCGAACGTCGGCCCGTTCGTCGCTGCCGTGCCAGCCGTGTTGATCGCGGCACTCTACTCGCCGTGGCAGGCGTTGCTGGTCGCGGGCCTCTACCTGCTGATCCAGCAGCTTGAGAACTACGTCATCGTGCCGCGTGTGATGTCGAAGGCCGTGGAGCTGCACCCGCTGGCGGTCCTGCTCGCGCTGATGATCGGCGGCGAGCTGATGGGCGTCCTCGGTGCGGTGCTCTCGGTGCCGGTGGCGGCGGCGATCTCGGTGATCGTGGACGAGATCCGCACGGAGCGGCTTGTCCCAACCGTTGACGCCGAAGATTACCTGTCGGACGATCTGCTCCCGAAGGGCGGCATCGGTCATCAAGTGCAGGAGCAGCAGACGGCGCATGACTCATCCGAGGGCGGGGCGTAGCGGTATTCACGGGCCGGCTTTCAGCATGCCAGCATGAGCGTTCCCAGCGCCCGATCCACCCTCGTGCGCGCAGCGGCGGCAGACGGTATCATCTGCCTGGCCGTCGATGCGCCGCCTGCCGCGTCCCGTGCGGCGTCGGTGACTGAGTGAGGTGGATGCGTGAAGCGAACCGTGCGAGCGACCGTCCTGACGATTGGGGCAGCCCTGACGATCTCCGTGGCCGCGCTGACCGAGCCGGCGCCGGGCGCGTTCGCGCAGGCCGTGCCGTCTCCCAGCCCCTCGCCGGCCGCCCCGCTCACCGCGCCAGCGGCAGCGCCGGCCGCGGCGTCGCCCGTTGCCAGCCCGGCCGCGACGACGCCTGCCCCGCGCGCCGGTGGCTTCCCGCTTGAGCTGGCCTGGCCGATGGTCGCCGGTGGCGCGGCGGCCGTGGGCGCCGGCGCGCTGTTGCTGCGCCGAGGCAAGCGCTGACACCGGCCCCCTCGTTGGGCCGCCGGACGGCGTGAGGACTGCTCTGAACGCACGCCGCTGCTCCCGCAAGAGTGGGAGCGGCGGGCCACGGTGATCCCATGACTCGGCGTCTGCGGGTGGGAATGGCCGCCGCGCTGCTCGTTGGCGGGCTGCTGGTCATGCTGATCGGCGGCGGCGCGGTGGCGGCCGGCTGGTACACGGCCCGCACCTGGGAGTCGAGCGTCGAAGGCGAGCAAGCTGCGCGCGCCCTGGCCGCGCCGACCCCGCGCTTCCTGGACGACGCAGCCCCGACGCCAACCCTCCGCCCGACCTCAACACCGCGTCCAGCGACTCCCCGACCGGCCACGCCGACGCCGCTTCAGGCGACACCGGCCCTCGCGCTGCGGGCTGCCGATGCCGGGGAGCGCCGGGGCGGCCACCTGGCAGCTACCGCGCCCGCGGGTGACGACGACCGCGCGCAGGATGCCTCGCCGCCAGACGCCGAACGTGACGTCCCGGCGCCCACGGCTACCCCGGAGCCGCGCGCCCCGACGGACGCCATCGCGCTGGCCGAGAGCGAGTTCCGGTTTCTCGATCCGCCGGAGCCGGGTGCACAGGCTCAGCTCACGGTCGCTATCCGCAACGCGTCCACGCTGCCGACGGGGCCGCTTCGGCTGACCCTCTCGACCCGCTGGCTGAGCGGCTGGCGCGTCCTGGCCGCCGAGCCGCCCGTGCTGGATGACCGCGTCGAGCCGGGCAACCGGCGGATCTTCGAGTTCCCGGGCCTGGACCCTGAATCCGAGGGGGCGTTTGAGCTGCACCTCGTCACCACCGACGATCTGGTGGACGCGCCCGAGCTGGTTCTGAGCCAGTCGGACGGCGCGGAGATCGACCGTACTCAGCCCGAGACCGTCGCGCCGCGCCCCAACCCGGGGCCAGCCCGAACGGTTGAGATCCCGCGCCTCAAGCTGCGCGCGGCGGTGGTGCAGACGACCTGGGAGCCGCCAGCATTCGTGGTCGGGCAGCTCAAGGGCACGGCCAACCTGGGCGAGGGGAACACGGTGCTGCTCGGACACCTGAACGGGCTGGCCGGCGACGTCTTCGCCCGGCTCGACGAGCTGGAGCCGGGCGACGAGGTGATCGCCGTCTCGCGCGGGCTGGAGTACCGCTACGTGGTCAGCGAGACGATGCTGCTGCCCGGCGACGACAGTATCCCGATCCAGCCAACGGACGAGCCGCGCCTGACCCTCCTGACCTGCGCCGGCGAGTGGAACCCCGTCGAGCACGACTACTCCCACCGCCTGTGGGTCGTGGCCGAGCCAGCGGAGCTTGCCGAAGCGAGCCTCAAAGGCGAGAGGCCCGGACCGTTGACGCGGCAGCTCGGACTGGCGCCGCCGCTGACCTTGCTTCCGCCGGCCAACCTCGGCCCCTCGCCCAAGGAAGCCGTGGTCACCGCCACACCAGAGGACGCGCCCGAGCCAGAATCGACCATCGAGCTGCTCGCGCCGGACGACGGCGCACACGTGGGGGAGCGCGTCACTGTCGCTGGCCGCCTGACCGACGCCGCCGATGCCAGCCAGCCGGTCTGGCTGGCCGTGCGCGCGGACGTTGAGGGGAGCCGCTGGTATCTGTACGCTGAACCGCTGCTGCCTGACGCTGACGGCGAGTGGTCCGCCAGTCTGGAGCTTGGCGGCGCGCCCGGCATTCGGCACACCATCGTGGCGGCGCAGGTGGACCCGGCAACGAACGCCCGCCTGCAGCGGCAGGCCCGCCAGCGGCCGGGCGAGCCGCTCTCGATCCTGCCAGACGCCTTCGAGCAGGGCGCACGGATCACGGTCGTGCGTCGGTAAAGCAGACCAAAAGTAGAATCTCCAGGGCACGCACCGTTCAGCATGGCCCTTGTGTAGATGGCGCTTGTGTAGGAGGCCACCGATGACGGAACCCGCCGCTCACAGCGCGCCGCACGCCGATCGGCTGCTGGCGCAGGCTCGCGCGGCCGCCGAGCGCGCCTACGTCCCCTACTCGAAGTTCCGGGTCGGGGCAGCGGTGACGGTGGGCAGCCAGACGTTCCAGGGCTGCAACGTCGAGAACGCCTCCTACGGCCTGACCGTCTGCGCCGAGCGCGTGGCGCTGTTCACCGCCGTGGCGGCGGGCTACCCGCGCGTGGAGCGGCTGGCCGTGAGCTGCGTGGACGCCAGCCCGGATCTCGGCCCGGACGGACGGATGCCGTGCGGGGCGTGCCGGCAGGTGATGGCCGAGCTGATGGGGACGGACGCCGAGGTCATCGTGGACGGGGCCGGCACGTTCCGCGTCTCCGACCTGCTGCCACGCGCGTTCACCCTCTGAAGCGTCTCCAGGCGAGCCACGCCAGGACGCCAAGCGACACCGCGCCCAGCCCGAGCAGTGTCAGCAGGTGGCCGTCCACGATGGCGAACAGCACCGTCATCACCAGCGACACCACCGCGCCCAGGCCGCTGAGCGCCTCGACCAGTCCATCCGCTCGCGATTCTGCCCGCGGCACGGCGTCGGAGCGCAAGGAGCGCCACTCCAGCGGCTCGGTACCGCCGCCAGCGACGGCGAGGTGTGCGGCCGGCAGCAGGATCACGCCACCCGCCAGGGCGAGCCAGCCGGTCAGATCCCAGGCCGTACAGGTGACCGCCACCAGGCCCTCGGCAATCAGCAGCACGCCAAACAGCGCCAGCACTGGACCGCCGACCAGCGGACGACGGTTCAGCAACCAGTCGAGCGCCGGCCACGCCCCGACAATGGCGGCCATCAGCCCGATCACGAACAGGGCGAAGAACCAGTCAGGCGCCCTGTCGGCGAAGTCAGGGATCAGCCACGCCAGGATGCCGAGCAGCGACATCGCCCCGCCGAGCACCCCGAGCGCCGTCCCGAACGCGCCCAGGAAGAACGCCGAGTTGCGCTTGACGTCCCGCCGCCGCTCTGTCGCCATCACCGCTCCTCGCCAGACGGCCGCCCGCCGAAGAGGTCTACCGTGTAAGCGTGCTCACCGACAACGGTTTCCGGACGCGGGCATCAGGCGGGAGCCGTATCGGCCCCGCCCCCCTGGGCCGTGTAGCATCTCGACCACGGCGGACGCACACCCAGCCCGCCGACAGCAAGCCTGGAGGCGCGTGCGTGCCCCACGTCAACGTTGAGATCAAAGCGCGGTGCGGCCAGACCAGGAGGGACCGAAGCGCTCCGACGTGATCCTCTACGGCACCCGCCCGGGGTCAGACCTCAAGACGCTGCTGACAGCAGCGCTCGGCACGCTGGTGGTCGTGGAGAAGCGGCGCGAGATCTACTTTGTCGAGGTCAGCGACGTCAGCGTGCCCGACGATTCAACGGCCGCCGCACGGGCACGCAACCGCGAGAACGTGAAAGTCCACATCGACACGGTCAAGGGGCTGGGGTCGTTCGTCGAGATCGAGGCGATTGACCTGGACGGCTCGCTCGGGCCAGCCCTGTTGGAAGCGCAGTGCCGCCAATTGATGCAGCAGTTGGAGATCGCCGAGAGCGACCTTGAGCCGGCCTCCTACAGCGATCTGCTGATGCGGGCGTAGGTGGCAGGGGTCAGTTGTCAGGGCGATCGCATGTTGAGCGCATCGTGCAGGGCCGTCGGGGCTTGAAAGCCCCGCCTACGATCCTGCAGTCGCTGCGCGACGCTCCAGTCTCACCAGTCCCTGTCCGTGCCCGGTGTCCGTCGCGCAGCGACGGTGTGACTGTAGGCGGGGACTTCAGTCCCCGACCGCCCGTTCCATGATGCTTCGGGTACACCAATGAACATGCAATCGCCCTGGGGTCAGTTGTCAGTTGTCAGTTGTCAGTTCTCAGTGGCAGGTGGCAGGTGGCAGGTGGCAGGTGGCAGGTGGCAGGTGGCAGGTGGCAGGTGGCAGGTGGCAGGTGGCAGGTGGCAGGTGGCAGGTGGCAGGTGGCAGCGTACTTCGTGAAAACATGCGCCTTGTAATTGTCATCCTGAGCGCAGCGAAGGATCTCACCCGCTGTCTGCGCTGCCATCCCTCCACGCTTCGCTCAGGTCGCACCATTCCGGGTTCGTGCTTTCAATGAGGTGAACCTTTCTGGCGCGCGACCAGCCCTTCATGCTGCGCTCTCGCTGAAGAGCCTCACGAACGTCGCCGGTTTCCTCGAAATAGACCAGCGCACGCGTGCGGTACTTGCTGCTGAACCCCGGCACGCTGCCGGTCCTGTGTTCGTGAACTCGCCGTTCGAGGTCGTTGGTTATGCCAATGTACAGTACCCGCGTGTGGCTGCTCATGATGTACACGAAGTAGCGGCGCACTCGGTCGGTCCAATCAGTCACAGCGGCGACAGCGGGTGAGATCCTTCGCTGCGCTCAGGATGACAATTCCGAGTCGCGTACTTTCACCAAGAGTTCCACGGCCCACGGCCCACGGCCCACGGCCCACGGCCCACGGCCCACGGCCCACGGCCCACGGCCCACGGCCCACGGCCCACGGCCCACGGCCCACGGCCCACGGCCCACGACCAACCTGCCTACTCGGACAGGTGCTCGCAGGAGGCCCAGCGCTTCAGGTGGCCCCAGCTTTCCTCGCCGCGCGTGTGCAGGTCGAGCTCGGTGATGGCGCAGTTACGATTCGGTGCTGACTGGATCACGCCCGGGTCAAGCTCGCGGCAGACGTCCTTCAGCGACGCCGTCACGATGCCGCCGTGCGCCACGATCACGATGTGCTGACCATTGCGGCCCACCACGGCCCTTTCCAGCCCGACGCGCACCCGATCCAACAGCGTGAGGTAGTTCTCGCCGCCCGGGAAGCTGACCTGATGGTCGCCGGTGCGCCACGCTTCCAGGATCTCGTCGTGGTGACGCCAGCGCTCAGACGTCGGCGGAGCGCCGTCGAACTCGCCGCAGTTGATCTCACGGAACTCTTCGATGATGGAGACGCCGTGGCCCGTCTGCGCCCCGATGATCTGGGCCGTCTCCAGCGCTCGCTTCAGCGGCGAGCTGAAGATCGCGTCCACGCGCACCGATCCGTTCGCGAAGTAGGCAGCCGTCTCCTGGGCCTGCCGGACGCCGCGCTCGTTGAGCGAATAGTCCACGATCTTGTACGAGAACTCGCGGTTGACGTTGGCCGGGTTCTCGCCATGGCGCACGAGATACAGTGTGTTGCTGGTCATCGGGATCGGCATCTGGGACGACTGCTCCTCACATAGCCTGGGCCAGCACACGCCGCGCGTGCGCCCCTTCCTCTTACGGTATCGCAGATTGGCATGCGGCGTGCGGATCACACGCCCCCAGAACTCATGAGATCGCGGACAAGGACATAGCCGTGGCGAGAACTGCCGACAAGATTGCTCTCATCACCGGAGCAGCCTCGGGCATCGGGGCGGCGCTCGCGACGAGACTGGCATCAGACGGGCTTGCCGGGTTGGCCTTGCTGGACCGCGACGCCGATGCCCTCGCGGCAGTGGTCGAGCGCCTGTCTCGCCCCGAGCTTCGCATCCTCGCCATGCCCCTGGATGTCGCCGATGAAGCCGCCTGGGCCGACGCTGAAGCCCGCGTCCGCTCCACTTTTGGACGGCTCGACTATGCCGTCGCGAACGCCGGCGTGGCGCACGGCGAAGCGTTGGCAGACCACAGCTTCGCGGCGTGGCGTCGGGTGCTGTCCATCAACCTGGATGGGGCGTTCCTGACGCTCCGCTCGTGCCTGCGGCTGATGCGGGAGGGCGGCAACGGCGGCGCGATCGTCGTGGTGTCGTCGGCCTCCGCGATCAAGGCCGAGCCGGGAGTCGCCGCCTACGGCGCGTCCAAAGCGGCGGTCCTGCAGTTGGCACGCGTCGCCGCGAAGGAGGCCGCCCCGGACCGGATCCGCGTCAACGCGATCCTGCCTGGCGGCGTGCAGACGCCCATCTGGCGCGACGTCCCGTTCTTTCAGGATCTCGTGCAGCAGGAGGGCGACGAGCAGGCGGCCTTCGACCGCATGGCCGGCATGGCGACGCCGCTCGGGCGCTACGCCACCGCCGACGAGATCGCCGGGCAGATCGCGTTCCTGCTCTCCGACGCATCCGCCACGATCACCGGCGCGGCAATCGTGACGGACGGCGGCTACACGCTCTGAGCGACGCCAGCTACGACTGGGAGACGACCTCGACGCCCGCCAGCTTCTCCTGCACCAGCAGCGCCGAACCTGGGGCCTTCTTGCCGTAGCCCGCGCCCCGCGTCTCCTGGAGCACCTGCTCCGCCAGCGAGCCCGAGAGCAGCCGCACGCCCAGCGCCTTCCCCAGCTCGACCGCCAGCGAGACGTCCTTGTGCATCAGATCCGTGGTGAACCCCGGCTCGAAGTTGCGGGACAGCGCGCTCTGCACCAGCCCGTCGAGCGGCTTGTTCGCGCCACTGCTGGTCCGCAGGATCTCGTAGGCCAGCTTCGGGTCGATGCCGGCCTTGGTCGCCAGCACCAGCCCCTCAATCGAGCCGAGCGTGCAGATGAAGTTCATCATCTGGTTGACCAGCTTGATCGTCGCACCGGCCCCCGTCGGCCCGACATGGTGGATGTTCTGGCCCATGATCTCGAGCAGCGGGCGGACCCGCTCGAAGTCCTCGGCGGCCCCGCCGACCATGATCGTCAGGGTTCCGGCCGACGCGCCGCCGACGCCACCGCTGATCGGCGCGTCCAGGTAGCCCACACCTTTCGCAGCCAGCCTCGCGGCGACGAGGTAGTGGGTGTCCGGACCAACGGTGCTGGTGTCACAGAAGACCTGGCCGGCCCGCGCCCCTTCGATGGCTCCCCCCTCGCCGAGGTACACCCGCTCGACGTCGGCCGGGAAGCCGACGCAGGTGAACAGGATGTCCACCCGCTCCGCGACCTCGCGCGCCGAGGCGGCCGTGTCCGCGCCCTCGGCGGCTATCGCGTCGACGATGGCGCGGCTGCGATTGTGGACGATGGGCCGATGCCCGGCCTTGATGAGGTTCCGCACCATCGGCGCGCCCATCTGCCCCAGCCCGATGAAGCCGATTGTCGGCGTGTCGCCAGTCGCCATCGTGTGTCCTTCCCTTTCCCGAGACGCCGCATGTCCCCAGGGTGGGGATGGCTGGCGTCATGTCCTCTTGCGGCTGCGCCGCGGCAGGTTCAGTGCGCCCAGGCCGCCTGGGCCAGGGCGTTCGCGCCGCCCGTCCGCACCTCGTACAGCTCCATCAAGCGCCGCGTGATCGGGCCGACGCGCCCAGCGCCGACCTGTGCGCCGTTAAGGGTCACAATCGGCATGATGCCGGAGGTGGTTCCCGTCACGAAGATCTCGTCAGCCTGGGCCAGCTGCTCGGCCCGGAACGCCGCCTCCTGCGTGTCGATGCCGTTCTCACGGGCCAGCTCCAGGGTCACGGCGCGGGTGATGCCCCACAGGATGTAGTTCGTGCAGGGGGCCGTCATGAGGCGGTCCCCGAAGACCGCGAAGACGTTGCACGACGCGGCATCGGTCACGTAGCCGTCGCGCACGAAGATCGCCTCGAAGGCGCCAGCGTCGACCGCCGCGCTGCGCGCCAGCACGTTCGCCGTCAGCCCGATCACCTTCACGTCGCAGCGCGCCCAGCGGTCGTCCGGCACGGTGATCGCCGCCGCGCCATTCTTGAGGAGGTCGGGAGGTGGCGCCAGCGGCCCACGGATCGCCACGAACGTCGTGTTCGACGCGCCCTTCGGGATGGCGTGGCTGCGCGGGGCCGCGCCGCGCGTGACCTGAATGTAGATGGTCGCCTCGTCGGCAGCCTCGCGGATCAGCAAGTCCTCTGCGATCCGCCCGATCTCCTCAGCGGACGGGTCGAGCTCCAGGCGGATCGACGCCGCGCTGCGCTCCAACCGTGCGAGGTGCCGCTCCATCTCGAACGCCTTGCCGCCGAAGACGCGGATCACGTCGTAGATGCCGTCGGCGAACACGAATCCACGGTCGTTGACGGAGATGCTGGCGTCGGCCTCGTCGATGATCTCGCCGTTCAGATAGACCAGTCCCACGGCAAACCTCACAGCAGGAGAGTGGCGGATCGGTCACGCTGCGGGAAGCGTAGCAAACCCGAGCATGACGATACTGGCGGCCAGCGGACGGACGCCCAGCAGACGATCAGTCCCAGCCACGGACGTTCGACGCCACCTGCCCGATGGTCGATTCCATCGCGCCGGCGGCCGGGGTCGGGTGCTCGTTGCGCCGACGGGCCAGCCCGACCGTCCGCAGCAGGGCCGGACGGTCGATGGTGACCGCGTGGAGCTGCCCAAGACGGACCTCGTTCGCGACCACGGCCGGCGGCAGCACCGACATCCCCAGACCGCGCTGGACCAGCAGCTTGATCGGTCCCAGGCCGGACAGCTCGACGGCCACCCGCAACTGGAAGCCCGCCTCAGCACAGGCCGCCTCGACCAGCGCACGGACGCCATGCCGGCGATACGGCAAGATCCACGGCTCGTCCGCAAGATCCGCCAGGTCGACGGACTCCGTGCCCGCCAGCCGATGGTCCGGCCCGACGATCAGCGCCAGCCGCTCTTCGAGGATCGGCCGGACGATCAGGCCGTCGTCGTCCACCGGCAGCGAGACGACAGCCAGATCGAGGCGGCCATCGCTCAGGTACTCGACCAGCTGATCGGTCATGTCCTCCTGCACCTGGACCTGCACCAGCGGATGCTGCGTCCGGTAACGTTCCAGGAGGTCCGGCAGCAGCCAGATCACCGCCGACGGCGTGATCCCAATCGAGACCCGCCCACCCCGCAGCTCGCGGAGGCCGCCGAGCACCTGCCCGGCCCGCTCGACCTCGGTCAGGACGCGCCGGGCGTACGGCAGGAGCGCCTCGCCGGCCTCGGTGAGGCGGACGCCGCGCGGCCCTCGGTGAAAGAGGCGCAGCCCGACCTCGCGCTCCAGCGTGGCGATCTGCTGGCTGATGGCTGGCTGGACGAGGTGCAGCGCCTCCGCCGCACGCGACATGCTTCCGAGCTCGGCGACGCGCTCGAAGCACGTCAACTGGCGCAAGTCCACCCCACTGTCCCCCCTGCGGTACCGTCCTAGATCGTAGCGCAGAGGGCATGACCGATTCAGCAGGCCAGTGGACAGCGGCCAGCCGCGCGCGCGCCTGAGATCGTCTGGAAGCATCGGCCGCTGAGTGTAGACGCGGGCGTTCGGTATACTCCGCCCGAGCCGCCGAACGGTTGGGCTCCATCGCTCCAGGTTTTCTCGCTCCTCACGCGCGGCCCGGAACCCTCCCCGCGACCCCGCGCGCTCCTCGGAGGCTTTCTGACCGCGACCGGCGCCCCCGACACGAGGCAGCGGCAGCCAGCCGCCACCTCGTTCGATCAACTCACGTCCAGCAGCGAGCCCGGCAAGCCACTCACATCGGCGATCTGGCAGCCGGCCCGGATCGGCCGGCTGGAGTGGGGCGCGATCCTCATCGTGTCGCTGGCGGCGCTCGCCATCTATGTCTGGGCCGGCCACTACTGGCTCGACCTGATCGACGAGGGGTACTTCGTCTACCTCGGCTACCGCATCTACGCGGGCGATCTGCCCTACCGCGACTTCGACACGTACTACACGCCCGGCATCTTCTACCTCTTCGCCTGGACGTTTGACCTGGCCGGCGTGAGCGTCGAGCCGATCCGGGTCCTGATGTCGGGCATGCGGATCCTCTGGGGCGTGTCGCTGTACCTGCTGGCCCGGCGCGTCACGTCGTGGCCGTTCGCCATCCTCCCGCTGCTCGCCATCGCAGCCGTAGACGCCGCGCCGATGTTCCCAGAGCCACACCCGTCCTGGCCGTCGATGCTGGCCACGTTCCTCACGATCGAAGTGTGCGCCCGTCACCAGGAACGGGGTGGCCGACGCTGGCTGATCCTGGCCGGCGTCCTCGGCGGCCTCGCGATGGCGTTCAAGCAGAACATCGGGGCGTTCGTGGTGCTGGCCATCGGCGCGTACCTGTTGCTGAGGCCGCGTCCGCGGACGGGCTGGCTGCTGGCGGCCGTGAGAGTCGGCTATCTGCTGCTGCTGGCCGCGGCCGCCACGGTGCTGATTCGCCCTGGCCTGAGCGGCTTTCTGGCAGCGGCGCTCTGGCTGCCGCTGCTCGGGACGGTGGCGCTGGCCGGCTGGAGCAGCCTGCACGGCGTCCG
The DNA here is from genome assembly GCA_020850535.1 of Chloroflexota bacterium. Lineage (NCBI taxonomy): Bacteria > Bacillati > Chloroflexota > Chloroflexota bacterium. The sequence goes on along the minus strand of JADZEM010000108.1, from coordinate 1,491 downwards.
CGTCCAGGGGTGGATGGGCGGTCTGCGGCCACTCATCGGCGATGGCCTGCTGGCCGGCATCCCGTTCTTCGCGGTCACGATCGCGTGGCTGGTCCCGCTGACGCTGGCGCTCGGGCTGCACGGCGTCCCCTGGGGGCTGTTCGTGGGTCAGGTCAACCAGGGTGCGCTGATCCTGCCGCTCGATCCGCCCTCGCCGGGCGTGCCACCCGTCGCACTGACAGCCGTCTGGCTGCCGGTGGGACTGGCGTTCGTGCTGCGCGGCCGGGCGCTGGCGACCCGCCGCCTGCTGCCCGCGGTGATCGGGCTGCCGCTGCTGACAACGCTGATGCTGCCGCTGGTCCCGCTCGGCGGCCCACCCGCCGAGACGCTGGTCGAAGACCCATCGTTCTACCCGTGGCTCGGCTATCTCGACGAGCAGCTTGGCGTGCTGTTCACCTACCTGCCGGGCCTCGCGGCCTGGGGTGGGCTGGCCGTCGTCCTGGCAAACCTGCTGCGCGGCCGGCCAGCGGGGCCGCTGATCTGGTATCTGCTGGCCGGGTCGCTGGCAGCGCTCTCGCTCTATCCGCGCGTCGACACGATTCACGCGCTCTTCGCTGGGCCGCCGCTGCTGGTCACCGGGGCCGCCGCGCTCGGCGCGGCCCACCGTCTGCTGGCTGGCCGGGCGCATCGTTTCGGCCAGGTGGCGGTCTACCTGGCCCTGCTGGTGCTGCCGGTGGCCGCCGTCGCCCCGCATGCCTACTGGCGGTATGTGACCATCGTGCATGCGAACCCGCGCGCGCCGACACCGCCGCCGTACGTCGATCTGGGACTCGAGCGCGCCCAGGTGCGGCTGCCGGAGAACATCGCGGACAGCGTGCGCGGCGCTGTCAGGTTTGTCCAGGACGGCACGCCGCCCGGGCTGCCGTTCTTCGCCTACCCGGTCAGCCCGATGTTCCACTTCCTGGCTGACCGGCCCAATCCGACGCGCCACAACCACTTTATCGCCGGTGCGCTCACACCCGACGACCTCCAGGAAGTCATCCGCGACCTCGACCAGAAGAAGCCGCGCTACATCCTCTGGGACCACGGCGGCGTCACCTACTTCAAGGCCGAGCTGACCAACCGTGTCCTGCATGACTACATCTGGAACTGCTACGCCCAGGTGGAGAACTACACGCCGTATCTGATCCTCGAACGCCGCTGCCCCTGACGCGGCAGTGGCCCGCGCCCGGTGCCCAGGACGATTGCATGGTCGTTGCTGTTCCCAGAACGGGCGAGACGCGCAGTCGGGCGTTGAAAGCCCCGACGACGCCGCACGACGCGCTCGCCATGCGATTGCCCTGGCCTGCGTGTCCAGGGCGATTGCGTATCCGCTGGTCTTCCCGAAGCACGACGAGACGCGCGGGCGGGGGTTGAAACCCCCGCCTACCGTCACAGCGTCGCTGCGCGACGGACGCCGGGAACAGCATCGTCCGGTGAGACCGGGGCGTCGCGCAGCGACTGAATGACGGT